>JBFIZG010000092.1:0-10542 GCA_041604955.1 Gemmatimonadales bacterium
CCTCCGTCCGACCCTCGCTGTCGAACGTCAAAATGTTGTAGGGCTCGGGATTCGGGCTTTCCATGCCCGGAGATCCCAAGGGCATGCCCGGTACCGCCAGACCCGCCACCGCCGGCTTCTCCTTCAGCAGCCGCTGGATTTGATCGGCATCAACGTGTCCCTCGATCAGATATCCTTCCACCTCGCCAGTGTGGCACCCGGCGAGCGACGCCGGGATTCCGCGTTCGGCCTTGATCCGGTTGAGCTCGGCGTCCGTTACGTCTCGCGCATCGACGGTGAAACCATGGTCTTGTAGGTGACCCACCCACTCTGTGCAGCAGCCTCAGGTAGGGGTCTTGTAGACCGTCACTGTCGGAGAAGCGGCCGCCGGTTTCGACATGACCACGGCTCCCACGCCAACCGTCGCCACGGCGGCGATCGCGAGAGCGGACGCCCAAGACTTATTGAGTGCCATCAAGATCCTCCATCAGAGTTCCATTGGTGTCCAGTAAGGTATCAAGAGATCGCCCGGTGTCGAGGTGTCGATTGTGTCAGCGTCATAACAAGTCGTCCACAGAATACTCGGGGACTTGTCCGTCGATGATCCGGCGGCCGTACTCGCAGCAACCCCGGACGGCGGCGTCCTCCGTCGGAAAGGTCTTTGGACCGCTGTACGCACGCGTGCTCGCCCGGTGCGCCGTCTGTCGGCGGATAAGGAGGTCCAACGTCCAGCGTCCGGATCCGCGTATCTGAAACGTGCGGGCCGTGATTGTGAATCCCTTGTATGAAACAGTGCTCATGCGCCATCCTGCGATGTCCCTCAATTATACCCAATTGTCCGGACGAGCAGGGCAACGCTCGGCGGGTTGATCAGATCTCACCCCTCCGCGCAAACCGTCCGATGTGGTCGGCGGCGCGGTAGGCGAGTGCCTGGATCGTTTCCGTCGGTTGCCCGCGTCCGCCGGTCACCAGGCTGCTACCATCACAAAGGAAAAGGTTCGGCACGTCATGGGTCCGGTGGTACCGGTCCACCACCGACGTCTTGGGATCATCCCCCATGCGACAGGTGCCGAGCAGGTGGTAGCCGACCTGTTGGTTGAAGGACTGCGGTCCCCAGGTCTGTACGGCGCCGGCGGCTTCCATGATCTCGATTGCGCGGCCGGCCAGAAACCGCATCATGGCGATGTCGTCCGGATGATCGCGGTACGTGACCCGCATGGCGGGGAGTCCCCAGGCGTCCTTGACGTCCGGGTCGAGCTCGATCCGATTCGACTCGACGGGCAACGACGTCGTGTGCACGTCCGTGTTCATGGTACGCGAGAAATTTTGTCGGAGCAGCCGCTTGTACTCCTTGCCCCAGGTCGGGGCGTCGGGTGGCAAACCTCCCATTGCGAAGAACAGCGGGAACCCCCAATAGCGGGCGTCCAGCCCGCCGCCGCCGTAGAACCCCCGGGTAGGATCCGAGTCGTAATAGTCCCAAATCATGCGAGTGACCATTACGCTCTTCCAGTCGTTCAACGGCTTCTCGAACACGCCCGCTGTCGATGCGTTGCCGTTGAACATCAAGTACTTCCCCACGAGCCCGCTCGAATTCGCCAGACCGTCGGGAAACTGACTGCTGTTCGACATGAGGAGCAGTCGCGGCGTCTCCGATCCGTTGGCGCACACGATGACAGCTCGCGCTGGCTGAAAGTGCTCGTTGCGGTCTTGGTCGAAGTACGTGACGCCGGTCGCCCGTCCCGCACCGTTGATCTCGATCTGGCGCACGTAACTTCCCGGTCGCACTTCACACCGTCCGGTCGTCTCTGCCTCCGGAATCACCGTGAACAGGGTGGAGGATTTGGCTCGGTGCTCGCACCCGAAACCCGAGCAGTACCCGCAGTGTTGGCACGCCGGTCGCCCCTTGTAGGGTTCCGAGATGATGCACATGGGGGCCGGTTGCGGCGTGAGACCCAACGCGCGGGCCCCCCGATCGAACAAGACGCCGGAGCTCTTAACGGGGAGCGGTGGCGTGGGGTATCCGCGTGATCTCGGCGGGTCAAACGGGCCCGGTGTACCCGACACTCCCAAGTCCCATTCGGCTTTCGTGTAGTAGGGTTCCAACTCCTCATAGGTAATGGGCCAGTCGGTGAACCCGGTTCCTGATATGGGGCCCAATACACTTCGCTCGCGAAAGTCGATGGGTTTGAAACGCCAATAGTTGGAGGTGAACATCACGCTCCCACCTCCCACCAGGCGATGATAGACAACCGCCTGCTGCCGTCGAACCTCAGCGTCCGGTCCGTCTTTGAACGTGGTTGGTTGAAGATCGGGGTGGTTGTTGAGCGCGCTCTGCCAAAAGTATTTGAACTCGTCGTGCTCGAACTCGTGCGCCTCGATGCGGGGACCCTGTTCCAACACCAGCACCGAGAACCCGGCGGTTGCGAGTTCTTTCGCCATGACACCGCCGGCGGCTCCGGCGCCGACGACGAGAAAATCGACCTCGGCGGTCTGTCGAGAGCGGATGCGTGTCATCGGCCGTCCACTTCAGCGTCGTAGGCGCCAAACGGGGGACGCCAAATGTATCGCGGTTCGAAGCCGAGCACCTTCCATCCGGCACCGTCCAGATTTCCACCCCACGCCGGATGCGCGAACATGCCGGTTACGACGCCGCTTCGGACCCGCCCAAAAAACGGTGTGTCTTCAATTGCACGAAGCAACTCGAGTTGCCGGGTCTCGGACACGGTCGAAAAACGACGCCCGGCGCGCCGGTTCAAGTCCAACAGCCCGTCGATGATGGATTGCTTTTGGCCAGATTGGAACGTCGCCAGCGCACGGTCGATAAACACCACGGCGCGCGCCTCGCGAGCGCCCGGGAGATCATCAGTTGGCACGATGTGGGCGGCAATTGCGTCCAGGTCTTCGGCCTGTTCCGCCGTCAGCGCCTCCCATAACACGGGAGCACCGCTTCGGGCCTCACGCGCCGCCTCGATCGCGGCGGTAAACGCTCGGGGGTCCGTGCCGAACCATGCGACCGCCAGCGCGCCGGTCGTCGTCACGAACTCGCGTCGGGAAGGGTTCCCATCAAGCATAGTCAGTGATATACCCCGCGACGTGAATTGGTTCAAGCAACCCGGTGGGCCCGCCGTGGCGGGCGGTAGTGGTACAGTACCACTACCTGGTGGGCCCGGTCACGGCTATCTCAGCGTCGGCGGGAGCGGCCCCTTCGCGACCTCACCGAAGGCCCTCGACGTCGGGGTTAGTCGGTGCGCGCCCTCGGCTGCATGGGGAGGACGGCGGGCTCGAATCCCGGAATGGTGTCACGGGGAAACGTCGTCCCAATCAATTTCTCTACATCGACCATTAGCAGCCACTCGTCCGGCGACATGAGCGTCAGGGCGATGCCCTCCGCTCCCGCGCGTGCCGTCCGGCCGACGCGGTGAACATAAATCTCCGGATCGGCAGGGACGTCGTAATTGACCACCATCACGATGTCGTCCACGTCGATGCCTCGAGCGGCGACGTCGGTCGCAACGAGGATCCGCGTCTGACCCCGCCGAAATCGATCGAGCGCCTTGTTGCGAGAACTCTGTGTCTTGCCGCCGTGGAACGCGACGGCGTCGGTCCCTTCGCGTCGCAAGTGCCGTGTGAGCTTGTCGGCGCCATACTTGGTACGTGTGAACACCAGCGTTCGCCCTGTGGGCATTTCCTGGAGCATTTGGGCAAGCGCGCCGCGTTTTTCCGCCTTATCGACTGCCACCAGCTTGTGCTGGATCCCGGCCGCTGCCTCGGCCCGCCGCCCAATTTCGACGGCCGCGTGTTTGTTCAGCGCCTTGCGCGCCAGCCGGTCGACATCGCCGGAAATCGTGGCGGAAAAGAACAGCGTCTGCCGTTTCGTGGGCAGCTGTTCGAGAATGCGGTTGACGTCGCGGGCGAACCCCATATCCAGCATCCGATCCGCTTCGTCGAGCACCAGTACCTCGAGTTTGGACGCGTCAACGTGTCCTCGACCCATGTGGTCCAACAGACGGCCTGGTGTCGCAACGACGATATCGGTGCCGTTGCGAAGAGCGGTGATTTGCGGCGCCATGCCGACGCCGCCGTAGACCGCGACGACTCCCAGTTTCGAATGTCGTCCGTATGTGCGCGCGCTCGCCGCAACCTGCTCGGCGAGTTCACGTGTTGGGACCAAGACGAGTGCGCGAAAGCCCCGCGCCTTCCCGTTCAGGCGTTGGATGATTGGTAAGAGAAACGCGGCGGTCTTGCCGGTCCCGGTCTGCGCGGACGCGACGAGGTCGCGTCCCGCCAGGCCAACGGGTATCGCCTGCAGTTGTACGGGGGTCGGCTCGGTATATCCTTGATCCGCCACCGCGCGCAAGAGTTCGGGCGCTAAGCCCAGTGATTCAAATGACATGCTGTTTCGAACACTCCTCGTGTTTCGTTTGAGCGTGCGCATGCGTACGACGGCGACACCGTGTCACCGGGACGCAATGCATCTGATTGTTTGAACCTGAGGAGTGAAGCTACGGTCGGTGAGCGACGGTACCCATTCCTGAGCGGGAACCTGCTACCGAAGTAAGGAGATGCCAGCTCGCGGTTCGACTACGAGCCCGGATTATAACACCCAAACCGGGTTAACGCCAGTCAGAAAGGTGACTTACGTCACAGGCTCCCGCACAGCCATGCTCGGCTATTCCGGGCACCCGGGGTAGGAATAGATTACCGGTCCACGTTCACGGGTGGGTCGTCCAATGAACAACCCGCACTATCACGGTCTCCTATTGCCGAGCAGACCGGCAGTCATGGCGATGGCACTCACTCTTGTTGGTTCCGGAATCGGGCACGCCCGTGGGATCAAACCACAGACGGTCGACCGGGAGCCGGTCTACGTCAGTCAGGTGGAGATCTCCCGGACTTCGTTCGGCGTGCCCCACATCCGGGCCGAGACGCTCGGCGCGTTGGGATTCGGATTGGCCTATTGTCAACTGGAGGACTATGGCGAACGCGTTCCCGTTGGATTGATTCGAGGACGGGGGGAACTGGCTCGATACTTTGGACCGGATTCGCTCGAGTCGGACTTCGGTTTTCGGCACCGCTACCGACGTGCGACGGAGACGTACCACCTCCTGAGCCAAGACGCGCGCGACTTGTACGAGGGATTTGCGGCGGGAGTCAATTGGTACATCCAAGGTCATCCGGAGGAGTTTCCCGATTGGTTCCCGCACGATTTCACCGGTCGAGACGTCCACGGTCGGTTCATTCTGACGTTGCGACAGGCGAGCGTACGCGAGTTCTTCGAACAGCGGCACGCGGAGCCTACGGACGACTCCATCGATGGCGAGGAGGGCTCGAACGCGTGGGCGTTTGCCCCTCGCCGCACCAAGTCTGGGAACGCCATCCTGCTCCGGAATCCCCATTTGCGCTGGGATGCGGGGTATTACGAAGCGCACTTGATCGTTCCCGGGGACATCAACTTTTACGGAGACGTCCGCATCGGGTATCCCCTGTTTTACATCGGCGGGTTCAACGAGCACCTGGGTTGGGCCACCACCAACAACGGTCCCGATCTCGACGAGATCTATGCGCTTGACGTAGACCCGAACCGGCCAGACCACTACCTGTTCGATGGGGCGTCGGTATCGGTCGACCCCGAGGAAGTAACGGTCGAGTTCAAGAACGGGGCGGGTGTGGGATTGGAGACCCGACACATGCTGACCACCCCGCTCGGGCCCGTGGTTCACCGGGGAGACGGGAAGATCTTCGTCATCCGGTCGAGCGTGCACGGCCAGTATCGCATGGTCGATCAGTACCTGCGGATGATCAGGGCGAAAACCCTGGCCGAGTGGCTCGATGCGATGCGGATGCGCGCGCATCCGTCGTCCAACTTCACGTACGCCGACAAGCAGGGGAACATCTTCTATCTCTGGAACGCACGGCTCCCCGACCGTCCCCACGATCCCGATACCAGTGGGGCTGCGGTGTCGGCGAGCGGCACATCGGACATCTGGACCGATCTGGTCCCCTTCGAATCGCTGCCGCAAATCCAAAACCCCAAGGGCGGCTACCTGCACAACGAGAACGATCCCTTCTACTACGCGAACTTGAATCAACCCTTCGACACGCTCGCCTACTCTGCGAATTTCCCGAGACCCGATCTGCGACTGCGGAGTCAACTCTCGCTCCAGCTGATTCACGAGACCAAGGACAAATTGAGTTTGGAAGATGTGGTGCGCCTCAAGCACACTCCACGCATGTTGCTCGCCGACCGGGTGAAGCCGGACCTCATCCAGGCGGTGCGCGGGACGTCGCCGACGCCCGAGGTGGGAGCGGCGATCCGGCTGCTCGAGGAATGGGACAACACGACGAGCCCCGCGGCACGGGGAGCGTTGTTGTTCCAAACATGGTTCGAACGATACCTGGTGGGCGACGAGCCGTTTACCGGTCAATCCTTCAGAGCCGGATGGGCCCGTGCCTTCGCCGATTCATGGCGGAGCGAGGCTCCGACCTCGACGCCACGCGGGCTGGCCGACCCCGCTCTCGCGGCTGATGCGTTCGTGTGGGCCGTCGACGAGATGACGCGGCGATATGGTCGCGTCGACGTCGCGTGGGGCGACGTACACCGTGTGCGACGGGGAAGCGTCGACGTTCCGGTAGGTGGCTGCTCGTCGTGGATGGGGTGCTTTCGAACGCTGAGCTTCGAAGAAGCCGAAGACGGGATGCGCATGGTCACGGGGGGAGACGCCTGGGTGTTGGCGGTGGAGTTTGGAGACGTCCCGAGAGCCTATTCCGTTTTGGGATACGGCCAGAGCGCCCGCGAAGACTCACCGCACTACAGCGACCAGGCCGAGATGTTCGCGACGGGAACACTCAAGCGGATTGCGTTCACGGAAGAGGACATCGATGCCAGCGTAATTCGACGATATCGACCCGGACGAAAACGGTGACGTCGATGAAGATCGCGTTCATCGGTACGCACGGTGTCGGTAAGACTACGCTCTGTTACGACCTTGCATCCCAGTTGAAGCGTCAGGACCTCTCTGTCGACGTGGTGAAGGAAGTCGCTCGCAGCTGTCCACTCCCCATCAATGAGGAGACGACGCTCGAAGCGCAGGCCTGGATTCTCCACACGCAGATCGCGCAGGAGATCGCGGCCGTTGCGCAGTACGAAGCCGTCATCTGCGACCGGTCGGTTTTGGACAACTATGCCTATCTGGTCCATGGGGTCGGGCGTCAGGTAGAGTACGACGCATTGGTCGAGCGGTGGATCCATACGTACGATGGTCTCTTCAAGGTGCCGATTCTCGACGCACCTTCATTCGATGGCAAACGGGCGTTGAGCACGACGTTTCAAGCGGACATCGACCACGTCATCGAGCAGCTCCTCGAAGCATTCTCTGTTCCGTGTCACCGGCTCGACGCGCACGACCGTCCAGCCTGGGGGGAAGTGGTGCTGACGGCAATGGAGCTCCCGTTGGTGCCGCCGCAACGAGACTTGTTTGTGGCGGAGCCGTAGGAACGTTCAACGTTCAACGTTCAACGTTCAACGTTCAACGTTCAACATCCAACATCCAACATCGAACATCCAACATCGAACATTCAGATCATGCACCTGACACCTAGCACCTGACACCTGACACCCGACACCCGACACCCGACACCCGACACCTGTGTAGGCATCACTGACTCGCGCGTACGACCTTCCAGAGACCCAACGTGAGAATGGGCGCCACGTAGACGAGCATGAAACCCCAAGAGACGGTTCCGTACCCGCGCCCAACGAGCGCGACAATCCCAAACCGCGCGAGCAGGGCTCCGGTCACCACGAGCGCCACGGCGATCGCGGGACGTGCGACGGCCGGCATCGTGCGCCCTGCCGCTTGCAACACTCCCGCGACGCGCTCGTTGAAGGCGTGGATCAGCCCTGTACCCGTTTCGATCAATGTCCCGAACAAGACGATTTGGAACACGAGTTGAAACGTACGCGAACCGAGCGTCTCCAGGAGGGCGTTGACCGGCACGGGTCGTTCCACAATCTCCGGATACTGGCCCGACACGATGATATAGAAGAAGAGCGCCGGAACCATGGCGATGACGCCGGTCAGGAGTCCTGCGGTGACGGCTTCACGGCGTGTGTCGATGTGACGGACGGTAAAGAGCACCGCGGGAAGGAGCGACACCTGGAGCACCCCGTACTTGAACCCGCTGAGCGCCCAACCCGGCTCCGGGGTGTGCGTCGTGAAGGCCCGCACGATCTCCGAACCGAACTTCGCGAGCGACCAGATCAAAAACACGAGGTACGTCGCATACAGCAGAAACGACCACGCGGCCAGCACGCGCTCGATGGTGTCGCTTCCTCTGAAGACGAGGAACCCGATGACCAGCAGCATCCCGACGGCGCCCACGACGTAGGGGATGTTGAACGTCTCGTCCAGGATCGTTCCTGCCGCCGCCCCGATCACCGCCGTGATCAGCATGATCGCAATGAGGTATCCGATCTCGTACAGGAACCAGGCTTTGCCCAGCAGCCGCAGGAAGAAGCTCCGGTAGTCGAACGTTCGGAAGACGCGTGCGAACTCGAAGGTGGTAGCCCCCACGATGCTTACGGTGACCGTTGCGACGAACACCATCCCCAGCAGTCCGCCGATCGGGGCGTGCTTCAGAAAGAACTCGACCAGCTCGCGGCCCGTGCCGTACCCACCCGCGATGATGATCGACTGGAACACGAACCCGGGCAGCAGATACCGCTGGAAGAAATTCGCTTTCACGAACGTTCACCGCCTCAGCAGATGTCGATCGAAGAACCCCATGGCGCGTTTGACATAGTCGTATCGGCTGGCCTCCGATTGAATCGTGTGCGGTTCGACCGGGTAGTACATCACCTCGAAGTCCTTCTCCAATTCGATGAGGCGCTGCACGAGACGGGCGGCGTCCTGAAAATGCACGTTGTTGTCGACGAGGCCGTGGGTGATGAGCAGGTGATCCTGCAACCCTTCGGCGTGGTAGATCGGGCTCGAGCGTCGATACGCGTCCGGGTCCTCGTGTGGCACACCGAGGATACGGCTCGTCCACCGGTCGCTGTAGTGCGCCCAGTCCGTGACCGCGGCCCTGGCGATCCCTGCCGCAAAGACGCCCGGGTAGCGGAACTGCGACATGAGAGTCATGAATCCGCCGTAGGACACGCCGTAGATACCGATGCGCGTCGAGTCGATGCCGTGTTCGCTCACGAGATAACGGGCTGCGGCCGCTGCGCCGTCCGCGTCCTTGATGCCCATCGCGCGGGCGATGTCGGTGCGGTAGGCGCGTCCGAAGCCGGCGCTCCCACGGTAGTCGAAGTCGAGCACGGTGTATCCTTGCTGCACGGCGTAGTTGATGAAACCGAGGTGGAGTGCGTATCCGTACACCGACCAACCACGGTGCGCAAATTGGCGGTAGCCGCCACCGTGGACGTGCACGATCGCCGGCGCCTCCGCATGGGGCCGTGCTGGCGTAAAGAGCGCCGCCCAGAGCGGACCGCCGTCCGGGTGGGTGAACGAAACGATCTCCGGCCTGACGAGCGGGTGTTCGTAGTAGGCGTCCGTTCCGCTGACCGTTACCCGCCGGTGACCGGCGGCGGGCGTCGCGGGGCGGACAAAGAGGTCGTTCGGCTGGGTGCTTTCGCCATACGTCACAGCAAGCCGAGCGCCGTCGGGTGAAAGGGCCCCCACGTGGCGGCCCGGGTCCTCTGTGAGACGCGTCATCGTTCCGCCGGTTGCGGGCAGCGTATAGAGGTGATCCTCCGCGGGGTGTTCTCTGCCGGCTTGGATCAACCAGGTCGATCGATCCCTCGAGAGCGTTGCGCCACGGACCTCCCACGCACCCTCGGTGAGCGCCTCGATGTTGCCGCTCGACGTCAGCCGATAGAGATGACTCCACCCGCTTCGCTCCGACGCAAAGACGAACTGGTTGCCGGGGAGCCATTCGAGCAACGCCGGTTGCAGGTAGTTGGCCTGGACGGGTGGGCCCCCGATCCACGCGTCATCATGGTCGTGGGTGAGCACCGTCGTTCTCCCCGTTTCCATGTCGACTTCCGCGAACCAGACGTCCTGGTGGTCCTCGCCGATGAACTGCATCACTGCTCGTGTTCCCTCGATGTTCCAGAACGGGCCGTGAGGAACCGTCCGCTGTGTGCCGGCCTCGGGAAGGTCGATCCAACGAACGACGACGCTCTCCGGGAGAACCGATGGATCATAGGTGACGATCCCGGCGCGGACGACGTCCCGCGGCTCCCCCACCTTTGGCCGCGCCTCATGGACGCGGGAGTACCCGGTCTCGTCCACGAAGTCCACGTACTCGGTCGACGGTCTGGGCCGTCCGCGAATGCGTGAGCGGAACGTGACGTAGCGTCCGTCGGGCGATAGCTGCAGGTGGTCAAGTGTCGCGCTTCCGGCAACCGGAATTGACTGAGGGGGTGCTTCAGCCGGTGAACGGCGGATGATTGCACTCTGTGCTCGCTCGGACTCGAGCCGTCGGATGTGCTCGAACAGTTCTCGCTGTTGAGCGGCCAGCCATCGAGCCGCGTCTGTTTTCTCGCTCGAGTCTGTGGTC
>JBFIZG010000093.1:0-10508 GCA_041604955.1 Gemmatimonadales bacterium
CCGGCGCTGCCGCCGCCGAGACGGACAGCGCACCTTGACCCGTCAACCCAACCGCGCCCCCCGCCGCTGGAGCATCGGCGGCGGCAACGGTCAGCGTTCCAGGGGAACTCGATGTCGGCCGAATAGCAATCGTCTGCGCGACCCACTCATGGCTCGCAGAGATGGTGAAGGTGCCAGGGTCTTCGCTCTCAACCGCATTTTCCCGGCGAGCCGAACCGAAGGCTGCGCCGTTCGGCCCGCCAGAGGTGTCGTAAAAGCCGTTGCCGTAGTTGGTCGGGATCGCCGACTGCGAGCGGCGCCCGTCGTTCTGCCCGTAAACGGCAAACCAGAGGGTGTCCTCAATCCCCCAGTTTGCCGGGTTATTACTCGGCGGGTTGGGGTTGACACTTGTGCCCGTCGCCGCCGTGCCGATCGCCGGCTCCTCCGTGGCGTGCGCGCCGGTGATTCGCACCATGCGCCACACGCCTTGCTCAGAGGCGGAGATCGTGGCCGTGAAATTCCCCGTCTCACTCCCGGTCGCGAACTTGCGCCAGACGGAGAGCCGACAGGTCGTGCCATTGGTGGCAGAGACGACGTTACTCCAACCGGCCGGCAGACCCGATACCGTTGGGTCCCCGTCAATCCCAAAGAACAGGAGGAGAAGATCGCCGGCGCCTATACTTCCGGCATACGTAATCGTCCAACTCGTTGAGTCGGAGTTCTGAGTCCCCGAGGAGGTATTGGCGTCCTGAACTTGTGGGAACGCCACGGAGCCCTCCTCCTACGGCTTGATCGCACGAAACCCAAGAACCAACCCGCTCCCGTATCCAGTGATCGTCGCTGCCTCCCCCTCGGTCAAAGTAAAGCTCCCGTCCACAAAACCACTCGCAACGTTCACATGCACCTGACTCGCAATGAGGGTCGTGCCGTCGCTGTCGTAGAGTTTGACGGTCAGGTCGATCTGATCCCCGTCTGACGCATCCTTCCCGTACCGGTAGCGAACGATGTGGCCGGTATGGACCACGGGGTCGGTGAGCGCCTGCACGCGGATCGTACACTCGTCCGCCGAGACCGGAGAGAGGGAGGAACGAATGTAATCCGCGTCAGACGCAGGGTCTTCGTCGATGGCCGCGAACAGGGATGACCCTCCGGACTGGTCGGTCCAGGACCCGTCACTCACATCAGCGCTCGGCCGTGCGACCTGTGCCGCTTTGCGGACGAAGAGGGCGAAGGATCGGAAGGTAAAGCTCATGGTCAGGCGTCAATCTGGAGGAGCGACCACGGAAAGTTCCGGCCCGTCCCTGCCGATTGCTCCAGGGTAATAATGAGTTGGTGCATGGAAGTAATGGGGGGAGAGGCAACGATCGGAGTCCCTCCCTGGCTATGCGAATAGACCGCCGTGTAGATCGACGCCGCAGTATCCCCGGTCAGGACTTTGGTCTTAGCCCGCAGGATTACGACATCCCCGTTCGCCAGATTGACGAGGTTGACCATAAACACATAGATCCCGACATCGGCCTCGGTGTCGAGGGTGTGCTCGGTCGTAATGACCGCCGTCTGGGTCCCGCTTGCCTTGGTGGTTATCGCCATCTCACCCTACCCCCCAGACCGCGATGTCGAGCAGCCGCTCGGTTGCGGTCGTTACGCTGCACTGGCAGCGCGCAGAGATACGTGTCCCGGCCGGAATACGCGGGACCGGAAACGTGACGAATCCAGGAACCGGGATGTCGTTGTTGGAATCTGAAATAAAGAACAAGTTCTCTACAAGAATGGTTTCTGGTGATCCGACCCCAATATCTACCAACCAGCTCTGATTCGCCGCACGCGAAGCCAGGTCTCCGCCCACGCCGACGACCATCCACCTCATCGCGCGGGTCGATGACGTCGTTAGCGGGACCCAGGACCCCTTGGTGTGCGCGACAGTGCCGGGGTCAATCGAAGTCAACCCGGAGTCGGTTAGATCAGGTCCGTAACCGTCCACCTGCGCCGACCCCGGCCCACCAGCGAACGTCTCCCCAAAGACCTGCGCTGAGACGCGAACGACCCCAGAGGTAGAGTTATTCTGCGCCCGCGCAGATATGCGGGTGCCAGCCGGGATAGCGACCGGGAACAGGCACGAAGACACCATATAGGCCGTTGTCGAGCGTGGCTGGTTCGGCAGGTTCGGCACGATAACAGTCTCGTTCGGGTTCGCACCAACGCCGATGTCCACCAAAAACCGATTAGTGGTTGACGGAAGCCCGAGCGAAACCATGAGCCAGGACGCCCGGCGCGCGGTGGACGCAATCAGTTGCGTCCAGTTTCCTTTCGTGTTCGCCGGAGACCCAACGCTGATATTCGTACCGGCCGAGCCGGCGGTGTTTGCCCCGACGGACTCGGCGGACCCGACCCCAAGCAGCGGAAAGTCGCTCATACACCCGCTCCCACTGGCGCGGTGGAGAACACCGCATCTCGCCCACCAGCCCAAATCACGCCGTTCTCGACCCAGAAGGACCGGAGACGGTCATCAGCGAGCTGCCCAACGAGGTCCCATGCCGTCCCGTTCGCGGTGCGCCAGATACGGGAGCCGAAGCTCGTACCGGCCTGAAGAACGTAGAGGAGGCCATCATCAGCGACACACAGGTCCCAGTAGGAGTTGAACCCACTTGGAGCCAACCAGGACCCCGCTTTCGTCCCGTCGAACCGGACGATGTTGCCCGGCGCGGCAACCCCGGCCGCGAGAAAGACGATCGTGTTGTTGAAGACCTGCATCCGCTTCGGGGGCACGCCGCCGCTGGGCGCCATCTGGAAGGACGCCGCCTGCCAGGTCAGCCCATCGGTCGAGAATTGTGCTTTCGGGTTTGTCCCGTCGCGCTGCGTCCAGAGCGTGCCGTTGAGGTCCTGCACGGACCAGTAGCGGAGCCCGGCCGTTTGCGGCTCCTGACGCACCCGCGCCCAGGTCGTCCCGTTGTTCGCGGAACGCCAGATCGAGACGTTGTTGTCCGCGCCGGAGTACGAGCCGGCGAGGTACAGACTCCCGTCGCTCGCCTTGCGGCAGACGCCGAACATGTGGACGTGGCTGGGCTCGGAGAGATTGGCGATCGTCGGGATGGTGCCGTTGATTCTGGCGTAGTCGGGGTTGGTCCCCACGGTCGGATCGGACGGCAGCGCCCAGAGTTCGCCGTTGACGACGTAGAGGTGGTCAATCGCCTCGGTGGCGAAGGTGCTGATGGCCGCGTAGTAGGCGGCGCCATCCCAATAGATCAGGTCGCAGGGGCCGGTGTTGACGTTCCAGTCGCCGTAGCCGAGGTAGACCCGGCCGTTGTAGGGACGAACCGCCCAGATGGTCCGCGCCACGGCCGTCGTCTCGGCGGCGATCGTGGGGTTGGTCGGGAGCATCGTCCAGCCGGCCGGCGCCGTCGTGGCGGTCGGAGGCGGCGTGTTCGTCGCGGTCGGGACCGGCGTCTCGGTCACCGTTGGGAACGGCGTGACCGTGGCCGATGGAGTGGCCTCGGGCACACACGTCGGGATGAAGCCGACCGGGCAGGTGCAGGACGGATCGCCCTGTGCCTCGGCCCGCCTGACCAACGCGGCGCCATAGCCGGCGATGCCGCCGGAGCCAATCAGCGCGGCGCGTCGAGTCAACTGGTCAAACCGCATACGACCTCCTTACCCGGACGTGTTTCCACTCACGGTATCCCCGCCATCGGAAGCCACGTCCTCGCCGGGCTTATCGCGAATCCAGGCTGTAACCGTCCCGGTAACGGAGTTGTTCTTGACCGTCGAGCGACCGATGTGTCCCCAATGGTGCTCGCCGAATCCGCTGCCGATGCAGTTGTCGGCATCGCCGGAGATGTACTCAACGAAGGCTGTCACGTTCCCCTGCGGCACATCGTTGCTGTCGATCACGTTCCCGTAGTGGTAGTAGATGTGCCCACGAGTCCAGAGACGAGAGCATCGTGGGCTGATCTGGCAGACACGGGACAACGTAAACCCCGGACTCGGGAGGTTGATCCGGTTTCCCACAACCAGGCAATCTCGGCCGGTCCATTGAATCGGGCCATTTCCGCCCTCCTTGAGATCGCAGTCGTAGATGACGCAGAACTTGGCGTTCCGTTCGTACTCCATCCGGATCTGCCCGGACCCGTCGAAGTCCCCGGTGAAATCGTTGTTATCGAGGAAGAGGATCAGACCAGAGAAATACCGACCGACCGTCAGGTCGCAGGAGGCAATCACCACACCACGCGGCCCGTCAAAAAAGATGCCGTATGGGAATCCGCGCGTCGTATCGACGACCCCGTCGTGATCGGTGACACGGAAGGTGCAACTCCGGACCACGACATTTTCGACCCCGCTGTTTCCGTGGATAAAGCCGTCGTGCCGGGTGTTCGGCGGGTCGGTGTCATTTGGCTCTAGTTCCGGTGGAGGCTGCGCCGTGGCGCTTCCCCAGACGTAGCGCTCGAAGTGGCAGTTTTCGATCAGCACGTCGCGAACACAACGGACGAAGATCGGGGCTCCGGTTACTCGGTGATCGTGTTGCCAGCTTGAGTCAATGAAGTACCAGTCATAATCAATCAGTTGACCATCCCCCCGGAAGTCAAGATCACGAAAAATCACATCACGAGACGGGGTAAAAAAGTCGTACGCCGCTTGATCGTGGCTCGCGTGACCAAAGGTATTGAGTTTATGGACAAACCCGGCCTTGGGTGTCGTCGAGCCGTTATACTGATCGGCGTGGACGCTCCCGTACACCTCGAAGCGGCGCACGATCGGGCGATTGTTTGGGTCGGCCGCGATAAAGTGGATGCCGTTCCTCCGGTAGATCGTAACCGTCTCCCCGGTCGGCTGCACATACCCCGCCCCAAGGCGGAAGGTCACGTTATCGCCGGGATTGGCGGCGACGGCTGCCGTCAAACTCTCCACGCCGGTGACGTCGACCACCCGCGCGTGCGTCACGATATTGGCCGGAGACACGTAGTTCGCGCTCGCCGGGTTGGCCCAGTGATCCGACCAGAAGGCCTCGACGCCCTCGTCCTGGGTCGCCTCGCGCCAGCGTGGGACCCCGATCTGCGGGTCAAGTCGATAGATCGTTCCATCGAGCGCCGGGAGACTGACCGTTCCGCCGAGGTTCAGGCGGTCTCCCGTTTCCAGGTTGACGAGGTACCCCGCGAGACTGCCGCTATTGATCGTGACGTTCGCCGTACTCGTACTGTGGTTGCAGACGACGCAGTAGGACACTCCCGCGTCGGCGTCATAGAGCGTACTCACGTACGCATTGGGGTAGTTAACCGGGTAGCCCGTTGACCCGCCGCCGGTCGCCGTGAACGCGTCCGTCACGCGTCGAGCGGTCAACAGTCGGGCACGGATCGCCGGCGTCAAGCGATGGGACAGCTCGGACGCGACCGTCCGGAGGTCAGCACGGTTTTCGTTCTGGAGTCCCTCCCACTCGTTGTCTGACTTGTCGTTCCACGTAAACCAGTACAGGCCCGTCGCCCCCTCACCAACAGCGATCCAGACCTGAGCCCGCATCTCCCGCGCCGTCGGGTAACGAAGCAGGGTCCCGACGGTCCCGCCGGTCGTCTGGTGGTTCTGGAGCGCAAGCCAGAACCGCAATCCCTCCGGTGCGTCATCGACGAAGCTGCGAATCTTGTCGACCCAATCGCCGCCCCCGCCGCCAAGATCGGGAACCGTCGAGTACGTGCTCCGGTGAAAATCACCTTCAGCGGTGTCGTCTCCGTTCGCATACTCCCCGCACGGGTAAAGCGAGAACAGCGCGACGTCAGTGTCAACGGCAACCTCGGCTATTGCCGACTCCGTGCCGAGCACAGCAGTCACCGCGCGCCCAAACGTGTCACGACGCTGGAACGCCCGCGTCATCGTCCGAACCATCGTCGAGATACTACCAACGTGCGTCGTATCGTCGCGAAGGTTGTACCCGATCAATGCCGGCTTGATGTCATAGTCAAAGGGTGGGTCGAGGATACGGTCCGCCAGGACATCCGCCGCCGCATCCGTGTGAAAGGACGGAGAGTAGGCCGTAAGGTACCACTCTACCGAGTAGAGCCCAGTATTCGGGTCGGTCGGATGCGTCCGTCCAAACGGGGCAACGACAACGCTCACCTCACCACCCGCGATCTCGGAACCAATCAGCCCGACGAGCCCCTGGACCTGCTCGTGCGAGTACGGCTGCGTATTCGTGTAGCAAATGTCCGTCAACCCGATCGCCTTGAGGCCATTCACCGGGTCGTGGAGCATCGCCCGTGTTTCGGCAGCGGTATCGGGCACGCCGTTGTCGACGAACACCCCAACCGGGAAGCGGCGTCTCCATTCAGCGACGACTGGCGATGCTCCCCGCGCTGGACGGAGCGGGATCAGCGTTCGTGCGCCAGCCGCATCCGTAACCGCACCGGGACGAGCAAAGCCGAGTCGGGGTTCGGGATTCGCCATCGCTAGTACCGTACGAAGTGCAGGCGGATCTTGAGGTGCCCCGCCGTTGCAACATTGATGACCGCCGACGCGATCAAGACGAGATACAGATGCGCCGAGCCGTTCGCTCGGACCGGGATATTGAGGTTGCGCAGGTGCGCGAACGCGAACCCACCGATGCTCGTCCAGTCCGCCGTAACGATCGGGATTTTTGCCAGCAGCTTCGGAAGGTCATTGACGTTGATTGTCGGCGGGCTGTTGTCCGTCCAGGTCGTGTTCGTGGGATCGGAGTCCCATAGGAGGATTTGAAACTCCGGGCTGATGTCGTCGGAGTCGGTCAGCGAAACCGCACCAAGCACACCGCCGCCGCTCGTCACTCGCATAGCATTCGTCAGCGTGGTTTTATCGCCGTATACATCCCCAGAGGCGTAGTCCGGCGATATGTCCATCGTAAACGTTGGACTAACGATTGCCGTCGAGAACCCCACCTCTCCGATGTGATCCTCACCGGAGAGGCTCATCGTACCGGCGACGACCTCGACGGGCAGGCCGTTGGCGGCCGTCACGCGGGTCGCCGCGTCTTCGTCGCCGAGCGCGATCTTGATGAGTTGGTAGTGGACACCGGCGACGTCATCCGTCGCAACGGTTGCCCCACTTCCCGGTGTTACCGGAAGGTTGTTGACCATCAGCGATTCCCTCTCGGCGGCTTCTTCTTTTTCCCAGGTGGCGTACGAACGCCACTAAGCGTGACGTCAGCCGTAGCAACCGCAGGAGCGCGGGCGACGAGCAAAACGCCGCCCACGGCCCCCACGTCACCACTAGACGCCAGCAGCAAGATCACGCCGGGGTGATCGTCGCGAAGCCGCCGGCCGGAATATCAAAGGTCCAGGCGGCATCGGTTGCGGAGATGTCCGCGTCCGATAGGTGATACGTCATCAACGGGTTCGTGGCCGCCGTGCCCGGCGTGATGTCCAACACCACGGCAAGACGGGCAGTCAGTGTGCCGCTTGCCGTCCAGACCACGTCGGCGGCTTTGAAGGCGTTGACGTTGGTCCCGCCCGTGTAGTCGTTGACTTTACTGGCGAGGTTCTGGCCGCCGACGGTGTAGCCGTTGGCGGTACCAAGCTCGTTCGTCAGGTCGTCCTGGTAGTCGTCCGTGTCCTGCGCCGGGACGTACGTCACGGTGTGGAGCTGAACGGCAATATTGTCTGCGAGGTAATCGATTTCTTTATCGAATGCTTGCAGAAACGCTTGCCCGTACCAGAGATTCGTGACGGCCATTGGAAGAACCTCCCGAAACGACGAAGCGGCGACGAACCGGTTCCCCGGTCCGCCACCGCCCCTCCGCTCGGGTGGCGCTGCTGAGCGCGTCTGTCGTTGTTAGTCCGCCAGGCGCCGGTCCTCAAGGTCCCGGCTCCATCTGGGCTCGCACGTCACGCGGACGGGCTTACCGCCACGACTAAGATACACGAGGAGGGCCACCACTTGCGGCGGATCGGGCGCGTCGAGCGCCGCCCGGCGCTTCTCGACCTCCTCGGCCACAGCCTGAACGATGGCGTCGGCGCGCGTCGTCATCACCACTGCTCCGCCGCGCCCGCCGCAAGACGCCGCACCAGCGCCGCGAATTCAGCCAACTCCTCGGGCGTGTTCCCGCGCGGGTCCATCTGACCCATCCGGCACGCCCACCGATCCGCGTCGGAGACGCGGTGCCAAGCGGGGTCGTCGTCGGGCAGGATCGGATCAACCCAATCGGGGAGCGGCGGGGTGTATCCCGCCGCCACGAACCGGAACCGCTCACGAGCCGCTGTTGGATTGTCGTCCCAAGACCACCCACCGCTCACGTTACCTCGTCCCTCGCGCACCGGCGCCCGCCGGTTCGACGAGCATCCGAGCGGCCTTGCCACCGACCCGTTGGACGGCCGCCGCAACGGTCCGGACGTCAACGATTCGCCGCCAGCGTTCGGCCTCAATCTCGTAGGCGACGGCGGCGGCCTCGTCGCCCCACTGGCGGGCGAAATGGGCGTCACAGAGGGACGCACTCACCATGCCGTGCGCCAGCATCACCGGTCGGTCAATGTCTGCCTGCCCCTTGACCTCGACGAAGCGACGGCCGGGCTTGGTGAGGATCAGGACCGGCTCATGCAATGCGACGAGGCCCCGATCCCACTCAGCCGGCGTGGCGCCGTGCTGGACGGCGAAGTAGGGGCGGCGGCGGCTGGTCCAGCGGGCGCGCCAGCCGTCGAACTCATCGTCCTGGCCCGGTGTCTCGTGGTCGCTCACGGCGCCCCCGAATCAAGCGGGAGCCCGCCGCCACGGCCGAAGAGCGCGCCGGCGAGGTCCGCCCGATTAAGCGCCGCCTCCTGGCGCTCCGCCAGGAGGCGATCGACCTCCGACCGGGCCGGGTTCTCCGGGTCCTCGGCGCTCCCTGGTTCGTCGGAGTACCCGGCCTCCACGAGGCCCTGGCGAGTCGCGATCCGCTCGCGCTCGACGGCGAGCCGTACCCGTATTTCCTCGTTCGCCAGTCGTTCGCCCTCCGTAACCGGGATCACCGGCCGTTCGACGTCGATCGTGTGGTCGAGCAGGCCGCGGGCAAAGGCGTCGGTCGGGATCTGGCGGAAAACCGCCAACCGCTGCGGGAGATCCCGACCGTAATCGCCGCGTTGCACGTTGGCGGTCAGCATCGACATCGCCATCTGGTGCAGGGCAACCTGCCCGCGATCGTACCCGGCCCGCGCCCGTTTGCAGCGGGTCACGGCGTCGCCCAGCGAGCGCTCCGCCCCCGGCCCGGTGACATCGGATTGTTGGCGAAGCGCGTGATAAAACCGGGCTTCGGGCACCTCGTCGAGGATGCCGTCGCGGACGGTGCGGACGATCTCGACCGTCTGCCCAAGCTCGGCGGCGATCTGGTGCAGCGCCCCGTCGCCGGAGAGCGGGAGAAGATCGACGGATTCGACCAGGCGGCGGATCAGGTCGTCGGCGGTCGTCTGCGCCGAAACAGCCGGCCGCGCCGGCTGCTGAAACTGGCGCAGGTTGCCGGTGCCCGTAACCAGGATCGGGGCGTTGAACGCTTTCGCCTGGTAGTCGACGGCGTTGCTCAAAAACGAGTTGAGGTAGGCGATCGCGCGATAGACGCCGTCGAGCGCGGACCGCCCCCGCTCGGGAGAGCCGGCGGCGTGGCTGGAGACCCCGCGAAACCGGAACTTCGCAGAGCGGTTGGCGAGCGAGGTCTCGGGACTGGCGTCATTCCGATCCCCCGGATGCCAGTGTAGCACGACATCGACGTCATCGAACAGACCATCGCGCACCAGATACACTTTGCCGGCTCCACCCTCTTCCGCAGGGGTGCCGTAGAGCCGGATGGTGCCTGCCGTACCAGACTGCGTGAGCCACTCCTTCACCGCGATCGCCGCTGCCGTCGACCCGGTACCAAATAAATGATGTCCGCACGCGTGCCCAGGGCCGGACTCAACGAGCGGCTTGCGTACGGGTACCGCATCCTGCGAGATGCCCGGCAGGGCATCGTATTCCGCAAGCAGGCCAATCACCGGAGTGCTGCGTCCGTAACTGGCCACAAATGCGGTAGGGATCCCGGCAACCCCTTTTTGAATGCTGAACCCAGCCGCCTCCAATTGGGCCATCAAGAGTGCCGAGCTGCGTGTCTCTTGGTACCCTACCTCGGCAAACTCCCAGATTTGGCGGGCGACGTTCGCGTACTGCGTGGCGTGCGTATCCACCGACGAGGCCGTGTAGTCCTTCGCCGACTGTGCGGTGGCTTGCACAGTTGGTGTGGTGAGGTAGGTAAGAGCGAAGAGCGTACTGATCAGTTGAATCTTCACCTGACGTCTCTCTGTTAAGATCCGGGGATGCTCTAATTACCATCCACGCGGCCTTAGCGCAACCCGGTGTTGACGGGCGCGCGGCGTCCATCAGTGCACGAGCGCGCCCGCGTACGCGACGACGCTCGCGTCGTCACCGGTCACCCAACCACTGTGTCGATAGTCCACGACCGTTGCCTTCTCCGCGCCGAGTTGGCGAGCGGTTTCGAGAATAGTCGCGGCGGGTGCGCGTCCGCACATCGTTACCCTGTACTTACGACAGGTCTCGAGGAGGTGACGTCCGTCGAG
>JBFIZG010000094.1:0-10476 GCA_041604955.1 Gemmatimonadales bacterium
GTACAGCTTCACGACGTCGTCGTAGAAGGGGAAACCCGGTGTGTTGTGCTCTTGGCCCGAGTACCCATCGATGGCCATCGTGAGGTCCATCTCATAGTCCAGCGCGCCCTCGGTGGTCGGCATCAACTCCAGTTCTCGTGCGGCGTCAATCACCCATTGCCGCTGCTCCCGATTGCCGGCGACATACATCTTGATCGTCTTTGTGTCGTAGTACTTGCTGTACCGGCGCAAAACATCGAGCGCATGTTTCTTGTTCTTGATCCCTTCGGAACTGAAGACACCAGGGCCCGTCGAATACATGCGTGGCCCGATAATCCGCCCCGCTTGCACGAGATCTTCGTACGTCAGGACGTCTGTCGTACCGGTCTGTGGGTCACGGGTCATGGTCACCCCGTAAGCCAGGTTGGCCATGTACGACCAGACCTTTTCCCGATGGATGTCTGCTGACGCCCGCAAGTGCGCATGGGTGTCGACAAACCCGGGAACGATCGTCTTGCCGGTGACATCGATGATCGTAGCGTCATCAGGCACCGTCACCGCACCGCGGGCGCCGACCGCTGCGATTCGGTTGTTGCGCACCACCACATCCGCGTTCTCGATCACTTCGACGTCACGCATGGTCACGACACGCGCGCCGCGGAGCACCGCCGTTCCCTGTGGGATGTCTCGCGCAACCGCGACGGAGATGAACACCTCTCGCGGCTCGTAACGGGTCTCTTCTTCTTTCTCGTCGTCTTCTGGTTCCTCGCCCTCCTGCTCGACCGCCTCGTCGTCCGGCTCTTCGTCCGCCGCCTCCGCCGCCGCCTTGACGCTGTCCTCAAATGCCTTGGCGTCGTCGAGGTCGTACACGAAATGCGCCTTCCCCATCGACCAGTGCACGCGCTGCCCGTCCGACGACCACGCCGGAAATTGGCCGCCGATGACGGTGACCTTCCGGACGGGAAACGCCGCGTTTTCAGGATTCGCCACGGAAATGGTGGGTGTCTCGCCCCCGATGTACGGCACCGTGACGACGTAGAGGTCGTTTACGACCTGTGCCAGCGCCCGGTCACCTGCCGGCGCCATCAGCACGACCGACGCTCGTGGCGGCTGGGATGCGTTCGGTTGTTTCGTTCCCGTCACCTTCACATGGGCTTTTTTGTCCGTCCCGTCCCAGCGAAACGAGATGAGCCCATCCGAAAAGCTGTATGCAAAGATCCGCGATCCATCGTTTGTGAAGTGGGGAGCCGTGAAGTCGACCGGTCGAATGAACGTCGATGGACCGCCGTCGGCTGGAACCCATATCAAATCGCGCGCTCCTCCGGGGATCCCACGCGTCAGAGCTTCCTCGAACGCGCGCGCTGGACCCCTGATAGCCACGATCCGCTGGCCATCAGGCGCCCACGTCGGCTGCTGATAGAGTGCCGGGTCCGTCGTCAGTTGCACTGGGTTACCGCGGCCGTCCGCGCGTGTCTTCATCACGTGTCCGCCCCTGTCGTCGCTCGCGGTGACGTACGCGACCCAGCGCCCGTCCGGTGACCAGGTCGGCTGATGCTCGGGGCGATCGCCATTGGTCACCCGGCGCGGCGTACCATCCGGAAAATCCATCACGTAGAGGCGATCGAGGACCGTGAACGCCACCCGTGAACCGTCAGGCGAGGGTACGGCATTCCGAATTTGCCGCGCGATGAATGTGGCCGAGTCGGGAATTGCATAGTCGAACGCAACACGCGGCCCGAGGTCCAGATCCACGTCCACTCGGAACGGGATCTCGGTCGGCGTGGTGCCGTCGATGGGCACACGCCAGATCTTCCCCCCGTACGACGCCACGAGCGTCCGGGAATCCGGCGTAAACGACATTCCGGGGAGGGCATCCCGCGACGCAACGGCCTCCTGCTCATCCCGCTGCACCGGATACACCAGCCACCGTTCATTCCCATTGGAGAGATCGCGAATTCTGAGACCCGTTTCATCGACATGTCGCGTGCCATAGACGAGCCAACGGCCATCCGGTGACAACGTGGGGCGCACTGCCCCACCGTACCGGCTGGTCCGCACGGTGCGTTCCCCGGTCTCGCGATCGTACACGGCAATCTGCCACTCCCTCAGCGGGGAGTTGTAGGTCCACGTGCCGTTTCGTCTCGCATACCAGAGGTAGCGCCCATTGTCACCGAACGCGGCGCCAACCGACCGACGGTTCTCCGGCTCTTTGATCAGTGAAACACCTGAGCCACCCTCGGCGTGGTATAGATGCAGCCGGCCCGGTCCCTGCGCGTCGCGAGTTGCAACGATGTAGTCGCCGTCCGGCGTCCATTCCGGTGACTGGAACTGGCTGCTCTTGCCTTTTGTGACTTGGACCGTGTCCGACTTGTCGAGCGAGATAATCCACAGGCCCTGCCCACCACCACGATCGGATACGAACACGACCCTGGTTCCATCGGGGCTGAACCGCGGCTGCGCGTCGAACGCCATTCCACGGGTAAGGGGAGTGGCGGTTCCCCCAGACAAGGGCATCGTATACAGATCACCCAGGAGATCGAACACCACGAGTTGACCGTCGGGACTCACGTCGAGTGACATCCACGATCCCTCGGTCGCTGTGAACGTGAGATTCCGAGCGGGTTCGAGCTGCAGGCCTTCCCTTCGCGGGTTCTTCTCCTTCTCTTTGGCGCTGGTGTCGCGGGCCGTGGGGGCCTGAGCTCGAAGCACGCCAAACCCAAGGGTCGCAGCGATTAACAACAGGCATGCGGATCGAGCGGAAATCGTGAGCGACGGCATCGGGGTACTCTCCTCCGGTCAAACGTGGGGTAAACCAAATCTACGGAGAGGTCCAAACGACGGCGAGGATCCGAGCTGCACTGGTTTACCCCTAGCTGACGCCTCGGGACCGCACTAGACTCGGCAAAGGAGGTGGATATGCCCAAGCCCAAGGGAATTTTGCTCGGCATAGTTGCACTGGCGGCGCTGGGAATCGGTTGGTGGCTCGGCTCACCCCTGTTCTTGGACCGGACGGTCGACGAGGCGTTTCCAATGGCCGCAAACGCCGTCGTACCGGATACGATGAGTCGGGCTGACGTCGAGCGTGTGATGGCAGTCGAGGCCGCGGTTGACAGACCGGCGAGCGAAGCGATGCCGAGCGGCGCGTCACCGACCGTTCTCAAACAGGGTCGGTTTCGGGACGCGGATCGTTTTCATCGTGGCAAGGGAACCGCAACGATCTATCGATTCGAATCCGGCGAGCACGTGCTTCGATTCGAGAACTTCGAGGTCACGAACGGCCCTGACCTGCGCGTACTCCTTTCCCCGCACCCCGATCCACGCACACGCGACGACGTCAACGGTGCAAACTACGTCGAGGTAGGTAAGCTCAAGGGCAACATGGGTAACCAAAACTATTCCATTCCGCCGGACGTGGACGTCGCCTCTCACCGGAGTGTCATCATCTACTGCCGGCCGTTTCACGTTGTCTTCAGCGTCGCTCTTCTTGTTGAGGAGACATCTGCTGAATGACGAGAGTGATTGTCGTGGGAGCGGGAATCTACGGCTTGACCACGGCGCTCGAGCTCAAAAGGCGAGGCCACCACGTGCTCGTCCTCGACCCGGGCCCGATTCCGCATCCGCTGGCGGCGAGCACCGACATCAGCAAAGTCGTGCGCTTGGAGTACGGGCCCGACGAAGCCTACATGGCGCTCATGGAACGCGCCCGCGACGGATGGCTCCGCTGGAACGAGGAATGGACGGCGGCCGGAGACGACGCGCTCTACCACGAAACCGGCGTCGTGATGATCTGTCGTGACACCATGAGCGACGGTGGGTTTGAGTTCGAGAGCTGGAAGATGCTGTTGAAACGCGGTCACACGCCGGAGCGGCTCGACCAGACGACGATTACCGACCGGTTTCCGGCATGGCGCAGCGGGAAGTTCGTGGATGGATTTTTCCACGCGAAGGGGGGATACGCAGAAAGCGGTCGTGTCGTGGAGGCGCTCGCCCGAAGCGCCCGGCAGAGGAACATCGAACTCCTCGATGACCGGTTGGTGACGGGACTCGTGGAGCGAGGTGGTCGCGTGGTAGGCGTCGAGGACCAGACGGGAGCGACGCACAAGGCGGATGAGGTCGTGGTCGCCGCCGGCGCCTGGACCGGGAAACTGATCCCCGCCCTCGATCGATCCATCCGCGCCACGGGCCACCCCGTCTTTCACTTGGGGCCGACCAATCCGGAACCATTTCGGCCCGAGCGGTTCCCGACGTTCACTGCCGACGTCGCCAAAACCGGTTACTACGGATTTCCCCTCAATCGTGACGGCGTGGTCAAGGTCGCAAACCACGGACTGGGAACCCGGATTCATCCCGACGACGCACGAGCCGTGACCGAGGCAGATCACCGGCAGCTCCGCAATTTCTTAGAACAGACGTTCCCCGATTTGCTCGACGCGGAAATCGTCTTCACACGGCTCTGCCTCTATGCGGACACTCAAGACGAAGATTTTTGGATCGCCCGTGACCCGGACCGCGACGGACTGATCGTATCGAGCGGCGGGAGCGGGCATGGGTTCAAATTCGCACCGATTCTCGGCACGTTAACGGCGGACGTCGTGGAGGGCACCCCAAATCCGGCGCTGGACAAATTTCGCTGGAGGCCCGAGATCGAACTCGAACACGGTCGCGAAGCGGCACGTTGCCACGAACAATGAAATTCGGTGTCGGACGGACACGAAGGAGACGAGTATGGTCGACGACGTGAGAGCCACGATGTGGGCGATTGTGATCGGCTCCAGCATCTTTTGCGTTTGCGACGTGTCTGCCCAAACCGCGCGCCGCACACTCGACGTCGACGATCTGTTCGCCATTCATCGGGTGCAGGACCCGCAGATCAGCCCGGACGGAGCATGGGTAGCCTACACCGTACAGACCACCGACCTCGCGTCCGAAAAGTCGGAGACCCGGATATGGATGGTACCGTTCTCCGGCGGAGACGCGATTCCCATGACGGCAACAGGCAGCTCGGCGAGCCGGCCGCGGTGGAGTCCGGACGGTAAGTATTTGTCGTTTCTGTCGTCTCGCAATGACGACAAGTCCCAGGTCTGGATCCTCAACCGCCAGGGCGGGGAAGCCCAGCAACTCACCGACGTCGAACAGGGCGTGGGGAGCTATGAGTGGTCGCCGAATGCGAGTCGGCTCGTTCTCACGGTTCGAGATCCCGACCCCGACGCCGACCCGGCCGATGAGGAGGAGTCCAAGACTCGGAAGCCGTGGGTGATCGACCGGCTACAGTTCAAGCGAGACAACGTCGGATACCTCGACAACCGCCACACGCATCTCTACGTCTTTGACGTCGTCGCGCGGAACAGCAGGCAACTCACCTCCGGCGATTACGACGAATCCAACCCGGTATGGAGTCCCGACGGGGTGTACATCGCCTTCGTCAGCAACCGCACGGGAAACGCGGACGCCAACAGCGACAGCGACATCTGGATCGTCGAGGCGGATCGCACGGAGACCGTTCAACCTCCGCGCAGAGTCACGAGCGGCCCGGGAGCCGATTACTCGCCGGCGTGGAGTCCGGACGGATCGCTCATCGCTCATGTCACGGTGACCGAGCCCGATCTGATTTGGTATGCAACCCGTCATCTGGCCGTGACGCCGTCAGACGGAGGGACGACGCGGATCTTGACCTCGACCCTCGACCGGAACGTCCGGGCGCCCACGTTCGCCGAAGACGGCTCATCGATCTACTTCGGCGTCGATGATAGTGCCGAGCGTCATCTGGTCCGTATCGATTTGCCGGGGGAGAGCATCGATCGGCCGATTGCCGGTCCCAGACGGGTGGCCGACTACCATCTGGGCCCAAACCAGTTGGGGGTGGCGCTCATCAGCGAACCAGACCTGCCCGCCGAAATTTTTGCGTACGAACCCGGCGGGCTCCGTCGATTGACACGAACCAACGACTCGCTCATGAGCGGGCTCCTGCTCGGGCGTGTTCAGAACGTGCAGTTTCCGAGCGCCGACGGGACGGAGATTGAAGGGTTCGTCTACACGCCACCGGATTACCAGCCGGGCCGGCGTTATCCCACGTTACTCCGCATCCATGGCGGACCGGTCTCACAGTACGACTTTGCGTTCAACTTCGAAGCGCAGTTGTTTGCCGCACACGGTTACGTCGTGGTCATGACGAATCCTCGGGGCTCCTCCGGGTACGGCCAGGATTTTTCGCTCGGCATCTACCAAGACTGGGGAAACAAGGATTATCAGGACGTCATGGCGGGCGTCGATTTCGCGATCGAGCAGGGTTACGCCGACCCGGACCGCCTGGGCGTCGGTGGGTGGTCGTACGGTGGTATCCTCACCAACTACGTGATTACCAAGACCGATCGCTTCGCCGGCGCCGTGACCGGAGCGAGCGAAGTCCTGTACGTGGCCAACTACGGACACGATCATTACCAGTTGCAATGGGAGAAGGAATTGGGTCTGCCGTGGGAGAATCGCGATCTTTGGGAGAGGATCTCCCCCTTCAATTACGTGGAGAACATCGTCACTCCGACGCTCATCATGGGGGGAGAGAAAGACTGGAACGTCCCGATTCTCAATTCCGAACAGCTGTACCAAGCACTGCGTCGTTTGGGCCGCACCACACAGCTGGTCGTGTACCCGGGCGAGCATCACGGCATCCGGACGCCATCGTATCAAAAAGATCGGCTCGAGCGATATCTGGCATGGTACGACCGGTATGTAAAAGGGGTCCAGCAGGAGCGAGCCGAGACGGGAGGGGTCGAGCGCCGTTGACCCGGCTGCCGTTGGCCGGCGCCCGACCTTCCATCCACGCCGTCACCGTTGCATGTTTTCCCTCGTGAGCCGCAAACCCGCACCGGAGCCAGGTTGAGGAGGTGATATGAGACTGTATCGAACTCGGATTCTGCCGACCGTACTTGCATTGGCGCTGGCCGCTTGCGCAGGCGGCGAGACCGAGGAAGCAGCCGACGAGGCCGCTAGCGACATCGATCCACTCCGTCCGCAGTTTGTTCTCGCGACGAATCTCGGGGACATTGTGATGGAATTGGACAAACAGGCGGCCCCCGAGACGGTGAACAATCTGATGCGACTCGCCGCGGCCGGCGTCTACAACGATCTGCAGTTCCATCGCGTCATCGCAAACTCGATCATTCAGACGGGTGTTTTGACCGGGGATCTCAAGCGCCGGAACGCCAACACCTTGCCCGTGACCAACGAGGCCGATAACGGACTGAAAAATGTTCGCGGCTCGGTGGCGATGGCGCGTGGCAACGCGCCGCACTCCGCGACACAGCAATTTTTTATCAATCTCCAAGATAATCCCGGATTCGATCACCAGGACCAGACAGAACGCGGCTGGGGATACGCGGTGTTTGGAAAGGTGATCGGCGGTATGGAGATCGCCGACTCAATCGGCAAGATCCCGACTCGAAAATACGGGTCGCACGACAACTTGCCGGTCGAGGCGGTCGTCATCGACAGCGCGTACTTTCGGCAGTAGGATACGAGCGGTTCCGGATGCAAACGACGCATTCGCGAAAGACAGACGCTCGAGGCCTCCCCACGGGGAGGCCTTTTTCGTTCGGTCACACACCGTTGCCAAGAGTAGGCGACGACCACGTAGGAGCAACAAGCGAGACAAACGGTTCGTGAAATCCGACGACTTTCGAAAACACGCGCACGAGTTCGTCGACTGGATGGCGGATTACCTCGATCGGGTCGAAGATCTACCCGTCAGACCTCAGGTCGAACCCGGAGACATCTTGACGCGCCTTCCCCTCGAGCCACCGGTCGAGGGCGAATCGATGGACCGCATCTTCCAGGATTTTCAGTCGGTGATCCTGCCGGGGATGACGCACTGGCAGCATCCGAACTTTCACGCCTACTTTCCGGCGAATTCGAGCCGCCCGTCCATTCTCGCCGAGATGCTGACCGCCACGCTGGCGGCCCAGTGCATGAGTTGGGAGACGTCGCCCGCGGCGACCGAGTTGGAAGCGAGAGCGCTGGACTGGCTTCGCCAGATGATCGGCCTGCCACCCGATTTCACGGGGTCCATTCAGGATACTGCGTCGACCGCGACACTCGTCGCCATGGTCACCGCGCGGGAGCGTGCGACGAACTATGCGGTGAACGACGGCGGCAGCAGCAAAATCGCCATGACGGCATACTGTTCAGTCGACGCGCATTCGTCAGTCGAGAAGGCGGCAAAGATCGCCGGCATCGGGAGCAGCAACCTCCGCCGCATCCCGACAGACGGTTCAAATGCCATGGTGCCGCGGGAGTTGGCGGCGGCCATCGCAACCGACATCGGGGCCGGCCGCCGACCGATCTGTGTCGTGGCGACCACAGGTACCACCAGCGTCTCCGGTTTCGATCCAATCCACGACATCGCTCATATCACTCAGAAACATGACATCTGGCTCCATGTCGATGCGGCCTGGGCCGGCAGCGCCTTGATCCTGCCGGAGCAGAGACACCTCGCCACCGGAGTAGACCTCGCGGACAGCTTCGTCTTCAACCCACATAAGTGGCTGTTCACCAACTTCGATTGTACGGCGTTCTACGTACGCGATGTCGACGCGTTGCTCAACACGTTCCAGATGCGTCCGGAGTACTTGCGGACTCGGCAGGACTCGCACGTGACCAACTACCGGGATTGGGGCATTCAGTTGGGGCGCCGCTTCCGTGCGCTCAAGCTGTGGTTTGTGATCCGCTCGTATGGGGTGCGCGGACTACAAGATAAGATCCGCTCGCACATCCAACTGGCGCAATCCCTGGCGGCGGAGGTCGAGACAGCAGCTGACTTCGAGCTTCTCACGGAGCCAATCCTCGGGCTCCTGTGTTTCCGCTACCATCCCGCGGGAGTTGACGACGGGGCGAAGTTGGACAAGCTGAACGAGGATTTGCTACATCGCTTGAACGACAGCGGAAAGGTTTACGTCACTCACACCCGTGTTCGCGACGCCTATGCGATACGTTTTGTCGTGGGACAGACGGAAACGACCGAACGCCACGTGAGGGCGGCGTGGACCGCGATTCGGCAAGCGGCAACTGCATAGGATACGGCGCCATCGCCCTCGGTACTTTGAATTTTCTATCGCTCAATCCCGACGCCCGTCGCCCGATTTCGGGAAAAAGATCTCGAGGTTTTGTTCGGCCACCGGTCTCGTGAGTTTCGAGACCACCACGAACAGAAACAGGCTCGTCCCAACCCCGACCTCCACCGCATCAATACCGTGTGAGGCAAAGCCATGCTGACCCGTGAACTCCCAGATCAAACACGCAAAGAAACCGCCAAACATCGACGTAATCGCTCCGGCAGCCGTGCCCCGACGCCAATTGAGTCCGATCACGACCGGCACGAAGAAAAAACTGGCGATGAACTTCGTCTGCTCGACCACAATCGCCTGCACGTCGCTCAGTTTCTGCAAGGCAAAGTAGATCGGGATGAGCGCCAGGATCAAGATGCTCAGTCGATTGACCATCACGAGATGCAGCTGGCTCGCGGTTGGGCGGACAAACCGGCCGTACAGGTCGTGCGCCACCGACGCTCCCGTGACCAGAAGAACCGAGTTTACAGTGGACATGATTGCGCTCACCATTGCGACGACCAGCAACGCACCAACAATGGGAGGCAGCACTTCGAACGCCATGATGGAACTCGCCTGATCGGCGGACTCGAGATTGGGAAACAGCACCCGAGTCAACAGACCCAACGCCAAAACGCTGAGGCCGATGATGACTTGGAAACCGATGGAGACGCCAATCGCCTGTTTGACCGTGCGTTCGTCACGCATCGAGTAGAACCGTGTCATCTCGTAGGGTGCGGCCGCAATGGACAAGCCGAAACTCACCCCAAAAGCGAGAAGCTCCTTAGGGCCGTAATACCAACCCAGCAGGCGGGAATCCAGCGACCCGAGGAATTCCGCGGCCTGGCGAACGCCACCGGCGTGGTGCAGCAGAATCGGCACCGCGATCGCGAGCCCTGACACCATGATGAGCGTCTGAAGAAACTCGATGTACGAACTGCTACGCACGCCGCCGAGCATCGTGTAGAGCGCGGTGCTCGCCACCAATATCAACATCGCAGTGATCGGCTTCATACCGAGCACCGCCTGCGCGATCTCACCGCTCGCCTGAAACTGCGCGACGAGGTAGATGGTGTACGACACCACAATGAGGATACCGGCCAGCGCGCGCGCCTTTTCGCTGCCGAACCGCGCGCCAATGTAGTCCGGAACCGTGAGGGCGCCGAACCGCCGCAGTTTGGGCGCTACGAAGAACGCCGAAACCAGCCATCCGGCCCAAACACCAAACCAGATGTACCACCAGGACACTCCGGTGAGGTAATGTCGGCCCAACGTTCCGACCACGGTTCCCGCGCTGATCTGTGTGGCGGCCAGGACCGCACCACCCACAAACGGTCCGATCGATCGACCGGCCGCGATGAAATCCTCTTCGGTCTTGGTGCGAAAAGAACTCCACACTGCA
>JBFIZG010000095.1:0-10422 GCA_041604955.1 Gemmatimonadales bacterium
GAACACGCTGGTATGTCGCAATGGCACGTGCGGTGTCACCGGCGGCAGTCAACGTGCGGGCAGCCTCGATGAGAAACTGGGCTTGAACCGCGTCGTACCAAGAGGTCTCAGCGGCGCGCAGGTACTCCTCAGCAGCTTGGTCGGGAGACCCGGTCTCTTCGAGCGCGACGGCAAGCAGCCCATGGGCCGGCCCCACAAACTGGTCAGCCGGGCCGGAGGCCAGAAACTGCCGAAGCTCTGTCACGGCTAGTGGAGCTTGATCCTCGAGCAGACGGATTTGGGCCAGCAGGATGGTCGCCTCACCGGAGGCCGTGGTGCCACTGTAGGTGCCGACCAGGCGGGAGAGGTCGCTCCCGGCCAGCGCGAGGTTCCCCGAAGCGGCGGCTGCCCGCGCCTCGGCCAAGGCATTTTGCGCGAACGCCTCCCTGCGTTGACGGGCGGTATACCAAAACCAGATGCCACTGGCGATGACGACGATCAGAACCGCGATACCCGTCAGCGTCTTGCGATGGGAACTCACCCATTTGACGATCTTGGCGGCGGCATCCTGCTCTGCGATAGGCGGGTGCGTCACGTTTCCTCTACAAGTTCATGCTAGTCGTTGTGGGAGCAGCAAGTGCCCCTGGGGTGACTCGAACACCCGGCCAACGGTTTAGGAAACCGCTGCTCTATCCAACTGAGCTACAGGGGCGGCGAGCCCAAAAAACTAACCAGATCGCCGGGTGGATCCAACTGGACGAGCTACGCCGCTCCGTCGCTTCGCGGATAGTTGAGGAGACTCCAAACGGGTGCCGCGGGAAGCTGATCCCTACCCTTCAAGTCGTCCAGCTCGATCAGGAAGTTGAACCCGACGAGCGTCCCGCCAGCTTCGTCGACGGCCTGCGCCGCCGCCTTCGCGGTGCCCCCGGTTGCCAGAAGGTCGTCAACGACGAGGACGTGGTCGCCCGGAGCAATCGCATCGAGGTGGACCTCGATCGCATCGGCCCCGTACTCCAGCGAGTACTCGATCCGGCGGCGCTTCCACGGCAGCTTCCCGACCTTCCTGGCAGGAACCAATCCAGCCTCCATCTCGAGCGCGATCGGCGTTCCCAGAATGAACCCGCGAGATTCCACAGCCAGGATCTTGTCGACTCGGAGGCTTCTGATGGGCTCCACCATCCGGTCGACCGCCTGCCGAAAAAGATCGGCGTTCAGCCAGAGTGGAGTGATGTCCCGGAAGAGGATGCCCGCCGTGGGGAAATCCGGGACTGCCCGAATGGAATCGTAGAATCTACTTAAGCCATTTTCCGCCATTGGGTCATCCGTGTAGTTATTTGACAACAAACGAATTAGTGTCTACCACCTCATGTGGAATATCGATCTTTTCCACATTTTCAACACGGGCCAGCCTGGGTCCTGCCCGAAGGGAGTCATCCAAATCCTCGAGTGCGATGTCGCTTCCTCGACCGATTACCTCGACCCGGCCATCGGCTCGATTGGACGCCCAGCCGCGAATTCCGAGCTCCTTGGCTCGGCGGAGGACGAACCATCGAAAGCCGACACCCTGGACCCGACCGCTGATCAGCCATCGGTAGGCCCGATCTTCAGTCACCAGCGCTTTTCCCCGTCCGGCGGTTGCCGAAGGGGGCTGCCAGCCTAGTACGCCGGCGGTGCCAGAAGATGTACCCTCCGATCAGCGTCGCCAGGAACGGTACCAGGATCAAGAACGCCCGGGTGCTGTAGGAGCGGAAATCCGCGCTCCTCAAGACCTCGTCGAGGCTGCTCAACACGGCGGCGTTCTTCCCCACCACCCATCCGACGTAGGTCAGAATGGCGCACCAGATGCCGGCCCCCAGCGCCGTATAACCGATGAAGCGGTCCAGCCGCATCCGCGCAACGCCGGCCGGAATCGAGATGAGCTGTCTGATGACCGGTATCAGCCGACCCACAAACGTGCTGATCTCGCCATGCTTCTGGAAGAACTCCTCGGCCCGATCGAGCGACTTCTGTTTGATCAGCACGTACTTGCCGAACTTGTCGAGAAACGGCCGACCGAGTGTGATGGCCAGCCAGTAGTTGAGCATGGCACCGAGCAGGCTCCCCGCGAGCCCAGCTCCGAGCGCTAGCGGAAAGCTCATCCTCCCCTGGGCCGCCAGGTACCCCGCCGGCGGCAGCACGACTTCGCTCGGAAACGGGATGAACGAGGACTCCAGGGTCATCAGGAGGGCGATCCCGACGTAACCGAGACTCAGAATCGTTTCGGCCAACCAGGTGACGATACCTTCGATCATGATCCTTAGTCCCTGCGAAACCCGTGCCGGCCGATCAGCGGCACGAAGGTGGCCTGTCCCATCGAGGACTCGACGAAGTCACCACCCCTGCGTTCGATGCGCCGGAGTTCTTGTCCTGCTGAACCGTCTTGGACCGGAATGATGAGACAGCCCCCCTCGACGAGTTGGCCCAGGAGGGGTGCCGGGACGGTTGGGCTCACGGCTGAAACCAGAATGGCGTTGTACGGAGCCAGCGGCTTCCACCCGAGCGTTCCGTCGCCAACCATCACGGTCGCTCCGGTCATACCGGCCGCCCGGAGTGCCTGCCGCGCGTTGTCGGCCAGGGCTGGAACCCGCTCGATGGACAGGACCTGTTCGACCAGGTAGGTGAGGAGCGCGGTCTGGTACCCGGACCCCGTGCCGATTTCGAGGACCCGTTCGTGGCCCTTGAATGCGAACGCCTCCAGGAACCGGGCTTGGGTCGTCGGCTGCGAAATCGTCTGGCCCATCCCGATCGGCAGTGACACATCCTCGTAGGACCGGTGTCTGAGTGCGTCTGGGACGAAGAGGTGCCGCGGCGTTTCACCAAACGCGCGGAGTACGGCGAGGTCCTCAATGCCGTTCCCACGGAGCTGTTCGATGAGGCGCGCCCGGAATCCGCCGTAGGAGTCTCTCAATTGCCGAGATTCCATTGGCGAAGGTCCTCGACCAGGTCGTAGTTGGTGAGGTCGACGTGGAGCGGCGTCACGGAGATGTAACCATCTTGCACGGCTCGGAAGTCGCAGTCATCGGTTCCCGACCATGAAATCTGGCCTCCCCCAATCCAGTAGACCGTCCGATTCCAGGGGTCGCGTGTTTCGACCAGCGACTCGGAGTAGACCCGCTTGCCAAGCGTGGTCGGTCGGATTCCGCGGATTTCCGGACCGGGAATCTGCGGGAGGTTCACGTTCAAGAGCGTGTCCGCCGGGAACTGCGTGATGCCGGTGATATTCGAGACCAGGCGTTCCAGCCAAGGGCGTTGGGTATCGAGGAGTTCCAGGTCACCCCCCGCGAAGGAGAATGCGACGCCGGGGATCCCCAACGACAAACCCTCCATGGCGGCCGCGACGGTGCCGGAGTAGAGGACGTCTTCCCCCATGTTGGGTCCGTGATTGATACCGGAAAAGACGTAGGCGGGTTTGGTGTTCAAGAGCTGGCCGAGGGCCAACAACACGCAGTCGGTGGGCGTGCCGTCTACTTGGTACGCCCCGTCGGGTCGACGGAGCGGGCGGAGCGGCCGATGGAGGGTCAGCGAATGACTTGCGCCACTTTGCTCGCGGTCGGGAGCGACGACGGTCACCTGTCCGGCGCTGCGGCAGACGTCTGCCAACACCTCCAGGCCACGCGCATGAATCCCGTCGTCGTTACTGATCAGAATGTTCAACGGGTTCCGTTCCGTCTAAGATCTCGAGTACCCGATGGAGCTGCTGACTCAGGCTCTCGATCGTTTCCCGTTGAAGCGCGTATCTCGCCTCTTCCCGCACACTCCCGGTCCTGCGGTAGTGCTCGATCCGTCGCCGAGCGCCTTCGATAGTGAACTTCTCGGTGTGAAGCAGGTGCTTCACGAGCATGATCAACTCGACCTCACGTCGCTGGTACACCCTGTTCCCCGAGCGGTTCTTGGCCGGATTCAAGAACCGAAACTGCCCCTCCCAGTATCGGAGGACGTGCGGTTTGAGATCCGTGAGCTGGCAGACGTCTCCGATCGAGAAATACTCTTGCAACGGGCGTGACACCGTCATGACCATTGCTCCGCTTTGAGTTCCCGTTCCATCAGGTCCGCCGCGGCCTCGCGGGGTGGCTTGCCGGCAAACAGTACTTGAACGATTTCGTTGGCGATGGGGAGTTCGACCCCGGACCGCCTGCCGAGTTCGAGCGCGGCCCGCGCGGTCCCGACCCCCTCTGCCACCGTGCGGCGCTCGCCTAAGATCTCACTCAAGGTGCGGCCCGACGCCAGCTCGAGCCCGAGTGTGCGGTTGCGGCTTGCGCCCCCGGTTGCAGTCAGCAAGAGATCTCCCAGTCCCGCCAGGCCGGCGAAGGTCAACGGATCGGCTCCCAGCGCCTTGCCCAGCCGACTCGTTTCAGCGAGACCACGGGTAATCAAAGCCGCGCGCGCGTTATCACCGAGCCGCAATCCGTCGAGAATTCCGGCGGCGATGGCGATCACGTTCTTGAGTGCCCCTCCCAACTGCACGCCTGGGACGTCGTGGCTCGTGTACACCCGAAAGTACTTGGTGGAGAACGCGCGCTGTGTTGTCTGTGCGGCTTGTCGGTCTGTCGATGCCGCGACCACAGCCGTGAGGCGTCGCTCGTACACCTCGCGAGCAAAGCTCGGCCCAGACAATGCCACGACGCGTGCTGAAGGGAGACAATCGGTGAGAACGTCAGTCATGAGCTTGAGAGTACCGGCCTCCAGACCCTTTGAGACACTGACGAACACCGGAAGCGTGCTGGCCACGGCATCGCGGATCTGACAGCCGACGGTGCGGACCGCGTGGGACGGAGTTGCCGACACAACGAGTTCCGCGTCGTGAACGACGTCGCCGATCTCGTCTTCCGCGCGAAGCTCCGGAGACAGTGGTGCGTCGGGGAGAAAGACGTGGTTGACCGACTCGCGGTTGATCGATTCGACGACTTCGCGCTCCCGTGCCCAAATGCGGACCGCGTGGCCGTTTCGGACCAGCAGGTCGGCGAGGGTCGTGCCCCAGCTCCCAGCCCCAACGACGCCGATGCGCATCATGCCTCTCTCCGCCGCCAGATCCGATTCTCGGTCCCAGTCCACAGTCGCCTGATATTCGACCGGTGCGTGAACAAGATAAATAGCGCCAAAACGAGGCCCAGACCAAAGAGCAGCCGGTTTTCCGGTTCGGTAACGCGAACCGCGATCGGAAACGCGACTGCCCCAAGCATCGAGGCGAGCGACATGTAGCCCGTCCCGGCCAGCGCGATCACCCACACGATCGCGCTCAATCCCATGGCCTTCGGAGTGAGCGCGAGGATCGCTCCCGCGGCGGTCGCGACCCCCTTCCCTCCACGAAACTTGAGAAAGATTGAGAAAACATGACCGAGCACCGCGGCGACACCGACGGCTACCGGAAACCATGCTTCGGTAACGCCCGCGACCCTCGGAAGGAATGCCACGGGGAGCGTCCCCTTCGCGACGTCGACAAGCCCGGCCGGCACGGCGTACCGCAGTCCGAGAACGCGGTACAGGTTGGTCGCGCCCACATTTTTGCTGCCGTGTTCCCGCAGATCGATTCCGCCCCCCATCCTGGCCGCAACCTGGCTGGTTGGGAAGGATCCAATGATGTAGGATGCGACTATCAGGAGCACCTCAGTCATCGGCGGCTTCGTTGACGCAGAGTGACCCGGATTGGTGCGCCCATGAATCCCCATGCTTCCCGAAACCCCTTTTCCAAGTACCGCCGGTACGATTCCGGGACCACTTTGGGCCGGCTCGCGACGACGGCGAATCGGGGTGGCTTGGTAGCGAATTGCGACGCAAAGAACAACTTCACCTCTCCACCAGGCTTTTGCGGTGGTTGGTTCCGTTCCACGAGCGATGCGAGCACCGTGTTGACTTCAGAAGTTGCGATCCTCCGTTCGCGTGCCTCGGCCACGTCGAGGACGAGGTCGAGAATCTTCCGAGCCCGTTGTCCCGTAAGCGCCGAGACGTACACGAACGGGATCCAGCGTAAGAAAGGAGCGCGTTCCACCACCAACTGTTGGCCGCGCGTCGTGGTTGTCGCGTCTTTGTCGGGGATGAGATCCCACTTGTTGACTGCCACAACAAGGCCGGCTCCCTTTTCCCATGCGTTTTGTGCGATTCGGAGATCTTGTATGTGAATGCCGACGGTCGCGTCGACCACCAGGATGCACACGTCAGCACGTTCGATGGCCCGTTCGGTCCGGAGCGTCGAGTAGAATTCGATCTCATCATCTACTTTCGATCGTTTCCGTAACCCCGCAGTATCAATGAAGTTGAGTGTTCTCCCATGGTATCGCAAGGGCGAATCGACCGCATCGCGGGTCGTGCCCGGTTCTGCCGCGACAATCAACCGCTCTTCTCCCAGCAGACAGTTGACCAGACTCGATTTACCGACGTTCGGCCTCCCCACTACCGCGACGCCGATCTCGTTTTCCGGCGTTTCTTCCGGTGCGTCCGGCAGGAGCCGGACGAGAGCGTCCAACATGTCACCGGTCCCCTTCCCCGTACCGGCTGAAACCGGGTGTGGCTCTCCCAAACCCAGTTCGTAAAAGGCGTGACGCCCGGTGTCCTCCGGGAGATCGTCCGCCTTGTTGGCGACGAGCACGACGCGCTGTTGGTGTTTCCGGAGCAGGTGCGCAACCTCGTGATCGGCTGGGTGTGGCCCGGCAATCGTGTCGACGACGAATAAGATTGCGTCCGACTGCTCGATCGCCAGCTCGATCTGCCGCCGGATTTCCGTCCCAATGGCGCCGTCTCCCTTTGTCGTCCAACCGCCGGTATCGACGAGGAAGAAGTGTTTGCCGTTCCAGACGGCGCGTGTGAAATGACGGTCACGAGTTACGCCAGACCTGTCATCGACGATCGCCGCGCGACGGCCGGCGATACGATTGAAGAGGGTGGATTTGCCAACGTTGGGTCGGCCAACGATTGCGACAGTGCTGCGCTTCACGGCCCCACCTCCGCGAGCGCGTCCGTGAAGTGGTGCGAGGCATGTACCGGAATTCCAACCTGTGACGAGAGCTCACTGAACGACATGTCGTCGACGAACCGGCCGGCATCGTTCAATGCTTCCGCCGGAATAAGCGCGACGTCGAAGTTGCCGCCACGTTGTAAGGCCTGGAGAAACGATTCGCCCGGTAGCAAACCCGCCGTCGTCACCCCGGGCCCGAAGAGCGAATTCTCCAGAGTGACCACCGCAAAGATGCCATGCGTTGCCGCCTCGAGGTCGCGCACAATCTCCGGCATCAAGCGTCCCATGGCGCTACCGGTGAGGACGCCGATCCGGAGACCGGTGAGATCCCGGCGAAATCCCGCAATCCGTTGCTGCAGGTACCGCACGCTTCCGACGCCGTTTTCCACTTGCTCGAAGTCGTCGTATCGCGTGGCTGGCGGCAGAGGCAATTCGGCAACGAGGTACAGTTCATCGCTGCCGTATGCCCAGTGGTATTCTCGTTCGGCCAGCGCCCGCGCCGCGAACGCGTCGATAATTGTCACCGATTCCCGACATTCATCGCGGGTGGGTGCCTCGACCAGGTGTCGCTTGCTGAATTCCGTCAGACCTACCGGCACAACCGATACCGACAACACGGGCGTGCCCATTCGATAGAGATCTTCCAGCGACTGCCTGAGCACGGGTCCGTCGTTCACGCCTGGCTGGAGAACGATCTGTGTGTGTACCTGAATGCCCCCCTTCGCGAGGGCGGTCAGTTGGGGGATGATCGCCGGTGCCGTGGGATTTCGCAGCAATCGCCGACGAACCACCGGGTCGCTGGCGTGGACCGACACGTACAGGGGGGAGAGCTTGTATTCCAGGATTCGGTCGATGTCTCTTTGCTTGAGGTTGGTGAGCGTCGCGAAGTTCCCATGGCGGAACGAAAGTCGGTAGTCGTCGTCTCTGATGTACAACGCCTCCCGCATGCCGGACGGATTCCCGTCGACGAAACAAAAATCGCATCGGTTGCCGCACCTCCGGATACGGGCCGACTCCAGCTCGACGCCCATAGGAACTCCTTCGGGACGCTCGATGTCGAATTCGATCTCCTCCCCGGACGGAGTGCGAACCAAGAGCAGGAACTCCTCATCGGCAGTGAGGAATTCCCAGTCAAGGAAATCTCCGAGTTCCCGTCCGTTGACCCGGAGGAGCGCGGTGCCGGGTTCGAGACCCAGGTCCGATCCAACAGTTTCGGGATGAACCGCCTTGACCTTGATCATCCCGGATTTCCCGTTCGGCTATCACGAGCAGTCATGCATGTAAGGTAGTGTCGGGTCGGATGGTTTGAGACCTGTGAGCCGCAGACGGGTTCGGTGCCGTCGCATCTCGTCACTTCGGCGAATCAGCGGCGCTCAGCGTCAACCGGCGCTGACAGGACCCACACGTCACCCAATACGGCAGGGTCCATTTCCCTGCCGACAGATCGAAAGCCTGATCCGCGCCGCAATCGGGACACGTTCCCGAAGCGTCGGAGGGTCGTTCCGCCGTTCTCAGACGCTTGAAGAACACACCGACTCCCAGCGCCAGAAACGCCGGCACCAGGACGAAATGCGCAACCGGCACGAACGCCGTGAGCAGGGCGATCGACCAGGCCGCGAGCAGCCCACCCACCGCGCGGCGCAGGCGATCGCGTACCGTATATGTCGCAATCCGGACCGCGACCCTCCCCGTGGTCTCGCCGTAGCCGCGGACCTCGAACTCTCGGATCGTGGTCTCCACGGTCAGGCCGTGGGCCGACCCACCATGCCGCCCGGTGTGTGTCTGAGATCACAAACCGCACAGTGGCGTCCTCTTAACGTGTTTAGCGCTTCGATCGCGGCTACCCCGAAACAACCGCGGCACGCTGTGAATACGACTTCTCTTTGACGGAGGTACACCGGACGATGCGGAAGGGCCAAGGCGGGTTCACGTTTATCGAGTTGATGATCATTCTTCTGATCGTATCGGTTCTCGCGGCCTTCGCCGTGCAACGGTTCCAAGGTGCCCGGGAACGCGCGTTCGATGCGGCCGTGCTTTCCGATTTTCACCGGGCGTACACAGCGATCGAGGGATACTTTGCCGCAACGCTCCGGTACCCGACGACGCCTGATGAGGCCGACTTCGTTCCTTCGACCGGCGTCATCTTCGACACGTGGGCCGTGGAGCCGGTGAACGGGCGTGACGCGATGCACCTCGACGCCCGCCACGTCAGCGTGACACACTACTTTCACAATCTCGGGTTTCCGTTCACCAACGAGATCGAGCGGAAGACCGGTAGCGAATCAGAGTCGTTGGCATTGTTGCTCGCCCCAAACGGCGATCGCCGAGCGTTCGATCTGACTTCGCTGTCGCTGCCAACTTTCTACCAGCCCAGCTAATTCCAACGTGAAAGCGCCGATGACGAGTCGAGTCATCGGCGCGAAGGAGGAGCGGGCGACCGGATTCGAACCGGCGACGTCCAGCTTGGGAAGCTGGCATTCTACCCCTGAATTACGCCCGCGCGAGCCGAAGTATGAATTGTGACCGTCCGAACGTCAACGGGCTACCGGCTGGTCGCACACCCATGAACTCGCTGAAAACGAACCGAGGCGGGGCCGACCGGCACCCCGCCTCATGCGACTCCGATCTACGGGTTCGAGCGGCTACGATTCCGCTCGATATCGCCACGCAACGATTCCCTCTCCCAAAGCGGACAACTCGAACGGTGCCTTCCCGTGCATGGGCAGCGCGCCACCCGCCACTTCTTCTCTCACCACCACGTTGCCGTCTGCGTCTAGAAACTCGAAACTGATCGTCGGGAATTGCGTCTCCCGCTCCCGTCTATTCGTGACTTCTCCGACGATGGAGTAACCGCCTTCAACTTCCTGCGCGACTTCGACCTGGACCTCGAACGCCATTTCCTCGGCCTGCTTTAAGGCGGCGAGTGTCGAGTCGTCGTGACGCTGCATTTGGTGCGCGGCGGCGAGCAGACGCAGCGATCCTTCGTTGTACGGGTCGACTTGGAGTAGCCGTCGGGATACGGACTCGAGTTCCCTGGCGGCCTCCTCCCGTGCTTCTGCCGGCAGTTCTTCGGTCTGTGCGAGCGCGAGCTGTGTGTTCGCCAGGTTGTACAGTGCGTCGCGGTGATACGGATTTTTGTCGAGTCCCAGTCGGAATGCCTCGGCGGCCTTCTCGAACTGGCTTGCGTTGAAAAGCTTGACACCGGTATCGAACAGATCGACGGCGTCCATCTGGGGTGCGGCCACGAGGACGCTGTCGAACAACATCATCGTCATCGCCGTGTCACCCAGCTCGCCGGCAACGTCGGCAAGACCCAACAACGCATCGACGTCGTTGGGGTCATACTCCCGTACCTTCCTGTACCACACCCCGGCCGAGTCCCAATTCTCCGACATGTGGTAGAGAATCGCGACGTTGGCGAGCGATGTCCGGAAATTGTCGACACGGGCAGTGTC
>JBFIZG010000096.1:0-10410 GCA_041604955.1 Gemmatimonadales bacterium
GGCGCCGACACGTTATGCCTCCGGTCCACCGAGGACGGAGGCTACAAGTTTCAGGTGTTCGAGCAGATCGTGTCGATGCGGTTTCGCGGCAGCGGTTTCTCCACGGCGATGATCGAACGCGTTCAGCTCGTCACCGATTCCATCGTCGTGGTCGATTGCGCTTTAACATCCCGATTGGTCGTGAGTGACCGGCCGATCGCGTGCTTACCCATACCCAGGCAGTAGCGATGTCGGTTCCCCCACAGTGCGGCTCACTCGGCAAGCAGTGCCGAGAACTCAAGCTGACGATCCGGATATCCGATGTCCGTGACGATAGCCGAACGCTGCAAGACGCCGCAACGACGTGGCTGACCGCGCACACCGAGCGGATCACGTTCGGAACGCCCTACGTCGCGAATCATATCCTCAGCGTCGACGCAACGGTGCATGTCCCCTGCAAACATTTGAAGACACGGAAAGGGGTGTCGGCAGTTCGGTCCGATGGTCAGCCGGCCGCAGGCAAGGAACCGGTGCGGTGCGCCGTTCATGGATTTGAGGGCAAGCTGCCCAAGAGCACTCAGCGACCGCCCGAGAAACAACCCAGGTTTCACGAACCCGACGGGCCGTATTCAGTGTTTTACAAAGGGAAGCGCCGGTCGATGCACCTGCCGCTCAAGCAGGCACGCCGTCGCGCGCTCCCAACGATCCAAAACAACAATCCATGTCTGGGAGCGCCGTGCCGGACCGGTGACAACAAGCGTGGGGCGGCATGCTGCCGGGATCTCACGCTCGAGCTGGATGTCCCAAAGTCTGCGCGCCGACTCGACGCGCTGTTGCGGTCGCGCAAGTCACCGTACCTCTGCAAGGTGAAGCGCGAGGACGACGACATCATGGAGTGCGAAGTGATCAGCGCGTGCAGTTTTCTCGATGACGACGAGATCACGTGCGTCTTACACGATCGAGTCCTTCCCAATGGAAAGCTGGCGAAGCCGTCGCTCTGCTACGAATGGCCCGAACTCGAGGAAGATGAAACGGGTCATCCGGGTTGTCGGCTGGTGTAGCCTAGCACCGAGTCTGCGTGCAAGCCCCCAGCGTCGAAGAAGTAGCAGAAGCAACCGGCGGCCGGTACGACGTTGAGCGCGTCTTCGCGCAAGGTGGTATGGGCACCGTGTATGCCGCCCGGCACCGTCAGCTTGGCTCGCGGCTCGCGATCAAGGTTCTCTCCCCGGACATCGCGACCAGCGCCGTCCGACTTGCGCGTTTCAAGCGGGAAGCCGCGCTCGCCGCGAATCTCTCACACCCGAACATCGTCCCCGTGTTTGAATTCGACGTGCAACGCGGTATGGCATACCTCGTCATGCCCATGGTGGAGGGCGAAAGTCTGGCCTCGATTCTCGCAAGGGAACGGCGGCTCGACTATCCCGCGGTGGCGACCCTCGTGCGCGAGGTGGGCGCGGCGCTCGGGTTTGCGCATGGGCGCGGCGTGGTTCATCGCGATATCAAACCGGGCAACATCCTGAGGGAAGCGTCGACCGGTCGTTGGCTGATCACGGATTTTGGCGTCGCCCATACGACAAGCCACGACGATACCGACATTACCCAGACGGGTGCGGTGCTCGGGACGCCCGCGTACATGTCACCCGAACAGGCATCGGGTCTCTCCGACATCGACGGACGGGCCGACCTTTACGCGCTGGCAGCGGTAGCCTACGAAGCGTTGACCGGCCAGCACCCCGACCCATTTGGCGAGCCGACACGACAGGCCAAGGCCTTGCGGAGGGCATGCCCTCGCCTGAGCCGTGCCTCCGTCCGGGTGCTCACCCTCCCCCTCGCTCTGAGCCGCGATCGGCGGCCGCCGTCCGCCGACGCCTGGCTCGCGCGCTTCGATTCCGCGGGACGCCGGTTCTCCCCACTCACACTCCTGGCGGGCGGCGCGACGCTCGCCGCGATCGGAACCGCCATATGGTTCGCGCTCCCGGACACCGCATCCGCACCCGTCGACCGAACACCCACGGTTGCGGTGCTTCCGTTCCTCGTCGACGACCGGGCCGCACCCGGAGGGCAGCCGCCGTTGGACTCGCTCCTGTCCCAGGCGTTCGACTGGCAGTTGCGATATCTCCCGGACCACCGCGTTCTCGGGCCGAACGTTCGGCAGCACGTCATCGCGCGGGAGTACGGATTGGGCCGCGCGGGACTCGATACGCTGTTGGCGGTCGCGCAAGGACTTGGCGCAACGATTGCGGTCGCTGGACGGGCGGTGTCGCGCAGTCGAGACGAGGTCTCCATTCAAATTCAGGTCCACGATGCGGTGACGCGGCGTCTCGTGGAAACCGCCGACACGACTGGTTCGGTCAACAACCTGAACGAACTCGTCGCCGCGCTCGTCGTGTCGGCGTTTGCCGAACCGGTGGCGAGAGCGCAGAGCGGATGGGCGACGTCGATCCCACGCGGTCTGGAGGCATTCGGCGCGTACTGGCGTGGCCATCAGGCATTTCGCCGGGGCGCGTACCCCGAAGCCATCGAGCACTTCGATGAAGTGATTCGGTTGGATTCGACATTCGCACCGGCCCACTTCAAACGCGTGCTCGCCGTCATGCTGAACGCGCGCCCCACACAGGCGACGTCCGACATCAAGGCGGCACTCGATGCGGCGAGCCGATACCGCGCCGGATTGGACCCCACTTCGCAGCTGGTGCTCGAGGGCTACGAAGTGTTGGTGCGCGACGGCGATCTCGAGCAAGCCGAAGCGATCTTTCTCCGCGCACTCGATCGGCAGCCCACCGCCGCTGACGCGTGGTTCGTTCTGGGGTACGTGCAGTTCTTCTTCCGCTCGCTGCTGGGAACCTCAATTGGCGAGTCGCGGTTCGCGTTCGAACAGGCGCTCCGGACCGACTCCAACTTCGCCGCTGCCTTGCTTCAGCTCGCCGCGATCGCGGCCATCGAAAAGGACGCAGCGGCGGGACGGGAATACCTCCGCCGATTCCTCACACTCGATAACAGCTCGACCCTCGTCGAACTCGCGCGCATGGGCGACTCGCTGCTCTATGGGAACACAGCGGCCAGAATCCGGGTCTTGGGATCGGTCAGCGAACGGCCCACGGCGGTGCTCGAGTTGTTCAGCCTGGCTGCCGGCACCCTCCACCCGCCACCGGGAACCCGGCCGCTTGCGGAAGCAGCGCTGCTGGATCTCTGGACACGCGCCAGGACGCAACGCGATCGCAGTGTGGCGTTTCGCATGCGGATCGCCCATCTCCTCGCAACCGGTCGATACGCGTCCGTGGATTCGCTGGTCCGAGATGCCGCTGCCCTTCGCTTCCGCGATTCCGAACTGGATCGGTGGATCATCCTCACCGCAATCACGCCGGTGCACGACCACGCCGACCAGGCCGCGCAGCGGCGCGCCGTCGGGCGATTGGAGGAAACGGCCGATCGAGAACCGGAGACCCAATGGCTGCTGGCGCGGTGGTATCTGCAAGAGGGGGCACCTGCGGCGACACGGGCGATCGGGGCGTTGCGAGCGCTTGCGCGGGATTCCCAAACCACGTCGCCACACGCTCGGAGTCTCGAGTTGGATATCGAAGCGGTGCAACGTTTGGCCGTCGGTGATACGGCCGCGGCACTCGCACTCTGGGACCAGGCCACTCAGCGGTACAGCGTGGAACTCGTCCCGTTTGGCTTGACCGCGTCACTCTGGTCGCTCAGGCTGATGCGCGCCGACGTGAGCCTGAAGGCCGGCGCCCCCGAGCGAACGTTGGAGGTTGCCGAGACATTCGATGAGATGGCCGGATTCGTCGATCAAGTTGCATGGCCGCACATACTCGCCCTGAGGGGCGAGGCGGCGCAGCGTGTCCGTCAGCCGGCGCTGGCACGGACAGCATATGGCGATATCTTGGCTCTGCTCGAAGACGCGAATGGGGCCGGGGTCGTCCTGAGGGAAAATATCCGGCGACGCCTGGCCGAGCTGGATCAGTAACATGAACCTGCATCACTAACGAGGAAGCTGCTCGATGCCAAAGCCACCCCCAGTCCCCGAAATTCTCCCTGGCGACCTCGTCGCCGCGGTCGAGTCCGGCAGACCAATGCAAGTGCTGGATGTCCGGGCACCGGCGCGCGTCCAAACCGGTCGGATCGACGTCGTGCCTGACGAGCGGTTTCGGAACATCGTCGGATCGCGGCTGGCCACCATTACGCGCGGCGCCGATACCGGCCTCGATCCCGACATCCCGGTCGCCGTGGTCTGTGGACACGGCAACAGTTCGAAGCCGGCGGCCCTCTTTCTCAAGCAGCTGGGGTTCGATGCCCAGTCGCTGCGCGGCGGTATGGCGGCATGGATGCGTTTGACGGTGCCCCGAAACCTGAAACCACCCTCCTCGCTGGATGCCCTGATTCAATTCGACCGGGTTGGCAAAGGCGCATTGGGATACCTTCTCATCAGCGATGGGGAAGCCCTCGTCGTCGACCCACCACGGAACGTCGAGGCTTACGAAAAATCCGCCGAGGTCATGGGCGCGCGAATCACGGCCGTGGCAGACACCCACGCTCACGCCGATTACATCAGCGGCGCCACCGGTTTGTCGGCGAGAATGAGAGTTCCGTATTACCTGCATCCCGCCGATGCCGTCTATCCGTACGACGGCACGCCTGGTACGATAGCGTTCCAGCCGTTGGAAGAGGGAGATACGATTACGTTCGGCCGGGCGGCCGTACGCGCCGTTCACACTCCAGGACACACTGAGGGAAGCCTCTCGTTGATGATCGACGACGACGCCGTGTTGACCGGTGACTTTCTGTTCGTCGACTCGGTTGGGAGACCAGACCTTGCCGGCAAAGCGGACCAATGGGTCGAGGACCTCGTACGCAGCATCGCGAGAGCCAAGGCGGAGTGGCCGGGCGAGGCCATGGTGTACCCCGCGCACTACGCACGCGATCGAGAGCGGAATGCCGACCGAACGATCGGCCAACGGTTCGGTACGTTGTGCTCGGAAAACGAGGTGCTGTCCATGCAAGATCCAGCGGCACTGACCGAATGGGTTCTCGCCAAGACGACCTCCGCACCGGCATCGTACCCGACCATCAAGGCCGTCAACGTTGGGCTCCGGAACGTGAGCGAAGTGGAGGCGGAAGAGCTGGAGGTGGGGAAGAACGAATGTGCGGTGGGTGGGTAGACGGATTCCCACTTCGGGGACACGACAGTGGTCGCGCTGACCACCACGCTCGCTGACCTGACGTAACCAGAAGTCTCGGGCCACCGGACTGGCCCATCGTTCGTTCGGTGCCCCTCCCTGCGAGCTTACCGCCCTCCGTTCTTGAACTTACGCGGCTTCCGCCATGGCCGCTGTGCAAGTGTGAGCCGGTGAAACGTCCTCACTCATGAACGCATCAAACGTGAGGACATCATGCGCATTCTAGCGGTTTTACTTGCCACGCTGCTGCTCGGCAGCTCACTCCAGGCTCAGGGCTGGATCGAGCCATTTCCCGGTCATCTTGGTGGCGTGGTCAAGCTCCGAACGGCGGTCTCGGTTCGCGTAGACGACCGCGTCGCCGTTGTCGAGGTGGAAGAATGGTTCGAGAACCGCGGACCCGGGTTGGGCGAGGGCGACTATCTCTATCCGCTCCCCGGGGAGGCGGTGTTCAGCAACTTTTCGCTCTTTCAGGGAGACCAAGAGCTCCAGGGCGAAACCATGGACGCGAAACGGGCGCGAAAAATCTACGAGGATATCGTTCGTCGGAAAAAAGATCCTGCACTCATCGAGTTGGCGGGCCACGGACTGGTCCGCGCACGCGTCTTTCCGTTCAACCCGGGTGAAACTCGGCGCATCGTGTTGCGCTACACGCAGGTCATGCCCCGTGCGGGTGATGCTCTCCAATTCCAGTACGTCGCCGGGGGCCGGACGGAACGGGGTACGGCGACCGGTGACCGATCTGGCAGACGCGTCGTGGCGCCGAGATCACCGATTTCGTTTCGGCTCGTCGTCGAACGGGGAGAGGCGTTTCGCGATCCGTTTTCACCCACACACGACGTCGCGGTCGCGCGGGACGGGAGACGGCTCACCGTGCGCGTGCTAGACGAGCTCCGCGGCGATCTCGCCCTGTTCCTCCCGTTCGAGCGGGAGGTCGTGGGCCTCGCGCTCGCGACGCACCGATCCGGTCGCGAAGACGGATACTTCATGCTCACGCTTTCACCCGGCACCGTCACGACAACCGTTCTACCGCGTGACATCACGGCGGTCGTGGACGTGTCCGGTTCCATGTCGGGAGAAAAGATCGAGCAGGCAAAATCCGCGCTCCGCCAACTGCTGCGCTCGCTCAATTCGGGAGATCGATTCCGGTTGATCGCGTTCTCGAGTCGGGTTTCCACGTACCGACCCGGATGGACGGAAGCGACGGACGACCGACTCCGTCGAGCAGAGCGATGGATCGACGAACTCGACGCAAACGGCGGCACGAACATCGAAGGCGCGCTGTCGGAGGCCTTTGCAGTTCGGTCCGGCAACGAACGCATCCCGATCGTGATTTTCCTGACTGACGGGCTCCCATCGGTTGGAGAAGAGAATCCCGAGCGCATTGCCCAACAGGCGGAACGGGTGCGTGACGACACGCGGGTCTTTGCGTTTGGGGTGGGCTACGATGTGAACACCTACCTGTTGGACCGTCTGTCCGACGCGGGGCGTGGGACGACCCAATACGTGCGCCCCGGGGAAGACGTCGAAGCCGCCGTGGGTCACTTGAGTGCAAAAATCCGGCACCCCGTGCTTGCCGACCTGGAGATCGGTGACGTGCCGGTGGACATCAGCGACGTGTACCCCGTACGACTGCCGGATCTTTTTGCCGGCGAGGAACTCGTGGTGTTTGGTCGATACCGGATCGGCGCGCGGGATCGCACGGGCCGAGTCACGATCGCGGGCCGTCGCGGCGAACGCACCGAACATTTTGCCGCGGAAGCGCGGTTCTCTCGGCACGCGCCGCACAACGACTACATCCCCCGGCTGTGGGCCGCGAGGAAGATCGGGTGGCTGTCCCAGACGTTGAAACGCGACGGTCCCAATCGGGAACTCGAAGAAGAGATTCGGGAAACGGCGCTGCGCTTTGGTTTACTGAGCGAATACACGTCCTACCTGGTACGGGAACCCGAGCAGACGGTTGCCGATGCGACTCCCGGAGGCCGAATGCAGGCGCGTATGCTCCAAGCGCCGTCCGAGGCGCATGGAGCCATCGCAGTCGAGACCGCAAAGCTCCGCCAGGCACAGCGGACGGTCCGGACCAACAAGGAAGCGGATCGGTTGGCCGACGAACTACTCCGAGTGCGGCGCGACGTCCAGTCCCGTCATGTCGCGGGCCGGTTATTCGAGGAGCGAGCGGGTCGGTGGACCGACATCGCCCACACCGAATCGGCGGCGGTTGTCGAGATCGAGGCCTACAGCAACGCGTACTTCAGATTGCTTCAATCCCTACCGGAATTGGAGCCGTACCTGCGCGTGTTCGAGCACGTCCTCATTTCGGGTAAGCGAGTGAGTCTCAACATCTCGGAAACCGGGGTCACCGAACTCTCGGACAAACGGCTCGAGCGGCTGGTTGAATCGTTTCGCGGTCGTTAGACTGACGCTGTGAGTACAGACTGGGCCGCAGTGTATCACGAGACATATCAGGATCTGGTCCGGTTCCTCTACCGCAAGGTGTGGGATCCGGACCGGGCGCAGGATCTTGCGCAGGAGACCTTTGTGAGAGCCTTGAACGAAGATCCGGATAACCCGAGATCGTGGCTGTTCACCGTTGCGGGCAACCTCGCCCGTGATGAAGCCCGGGGCGCGATCCGGCGGCGGCGCCATCTCGTGCTGTTGAAGAACGAGGCCGAAGCCAAGTCGGCATCGACGCCCAACCCTGGTGAAGACGTGGAGGCCGACGAACGTCGAGAGGCGGTTCGTCGTGCGTTGGAGACGTTGAACGAGCGCGACCGGGAACTTCTGTTGCTCTGGGATGCGGGGTTGAACTATCACGAAATTGCGGAGAGGTCCGGACTCAAGCGAGGCGCGATTGGGACCACGTTGACACGGGCGCGGAAACGCTTGGTCGAGGCGTACGATTCGCTGGAGGGCGACAATGTCGCACGTGGATGAAGCACAACTGAGCCGTTTTTTCGACGGCGAGCTCGAGTCGGAAGAGGCGTCGCTGGTCCAGCGACATCTGGACTCGTGCGATGCCTGTCAGACGCTCGCAAAAAAAGAACGTCGCGTGAGGGAGCGCGCGGCGGCGATCCTGGCCGACGCGTCTCCGCAGGGAGTGACGATGCCGCCGTTTGCCGAGCTCCAGGCGAGAGCCACACGGCCACAATCGGGACGGAAGATCGCGCAACACGCTTCATGGAAGCCGCTTGCGTGGGCCGCGACAGTCGTGCTGGCCGTCGCACTCGGATGGTATGTGCGCGGCCAGCCTGCGGTCTCCGATGGAGCGAGAACGGCATCGGAAGTTGACTCGACGCCGGCCCTCGCCCTCGCCGAACAGGACGAAAACATGACTCAACGCCAAGACCGTGCCAGAAGACTCGAGCAAATGGATCGGCCCACGGCATCGGCTCCCACCGAAGCCGGGAACCAATTGCCACCTCCGGCCCCGTCCGTTGGGAATCGTGCGACACCGGTTGACGACGAATCGCCCGTCGCGGGTCGGATCGCTGGGGCCCAACCACGAGAGCAAATCGCCGAAGACCGATTTGCACAGGCGATGGCGCAGGAGGCAGCCCAACCCAAGGGCCTGATCGATCAGGTGTCGGTCGCCACACCGCTCGCGGACACGGATCTCGTTATTAGTGGAGTCCGAAACGGCTGGAGAGAAACTGACCGGGCTGGTGCACAGGCCTTTCTCGGAGCCCCAGTCGCCACGATCGACGACCTCGACATCGTCACATTTGAAGTTCGGGAGACCGCCGGCGACCGACTGGTACGCGTCACGCAGCGTCTTTCCTCGGGTGTGCTGGTGCAACTCCTTCAGCAAACCAATACGGAGGCCGAAGAGACACCGCGGCCCGCGGAGCGACGGGCGGATCGAGCCGCGCTGGCGGCCCGCGACGGAATCACGGCATTGACGGAGGTGCGGGGGGACTACTTGATCACACTACAGGCGCCGATGCCCGCCGATTCTCTTCGAGCGTTGTTCAATCGTGTGCGGGAATAACTGGTAGGCGGCTCAGGAGCTTCAGGCAACGAGCCGCTCGAGCACCACGTCGGCATCGAGCTGGAAGTTTTGACAGCGGCGAGCGAAGTGGGTAAGCACCGCCTTGAATTCATCTTTCCGTTTGGATCCACCGGTCGAAGAGTCCGAGAGCCGCCGCTGGCGCAGACGATAGAGTGCGTTGGGGGTGAGACCAATGCCGCGCGCGACGCGGCCCGCTGCCACGCCATTCCAGTGTGACACGAAGCATATGGACAACAGTCGTATCCAATCGAGGAACTCTTGCGGGGCGGGCAGCCCTGCTTTGACCAAATCCCGTTCCAGCGTCCGCAGCCCCGTGCCCCGCGCGGCGGCAACGTCTTTTGGCCGAAGATGGGAACCTACGGTGGGCGTCAGCGCCCGAATGACGGCTTCCTCTACGAATCCCTCGACGCGTTCGTGAACCGGACCCGTCACTTCATTGACGATGGGAATGAGCAACTTCGAAGAAAACGCAGCGATAACCGCCACCACGGCCTTGCCAATCCGTTCGCTTTCGTCTCCGTCTTTACAACGCAGTTCGACCTTGGTGACCCCCGCCTCTATTGCTTTTCGTATGAGCTCACCAATCGCGGGACGCGTAGGCGCATAGATGAGAATCGGAACGTGCGGTCTGCTTTCCCGGACGTCTTCGAGAAAACGCTCGGCCACGACGCTCCACGGACTCAGGTCGTAAATGAGAGCTTGGGCACCCCCCATAGCAGCAGAGCGACGCAGAAAATCGTCGCGGCGGCACTCGACAAACTTCGCCTGTGCCGCGCGAACCGCGTCCTTCAAGATGTCCACGGCTTCAGCTTCCCGTACGATGCAGAATACCGTGTTACGGATGCGTCGGGCCATTCTGAGAGTCCCTGAAACGCCTTACGGCCAAATCTACGCCCGATACCTCGGCCTGCAAGGGCGACCGAACACCACAGAGGCTTGTTGCCCAACGGTTACATCGCCCGGCCATCGAGTGTATCGAACACTTCAATCGGTCGCGTTTTGACGATGGCCGTCGCCCTTTGACGACGGTTTAGACGAATCCTGGCCGGTTGACGACCTTACTAACGAAGAGACACAATGAGATGTGGAGGTTCCTCTTCATGAATCGGAGCTGCTGGTGACACTCTGGGGACCATTGGCCGAGCGGTACGAGACGGAGCGACCGAGAAAACTCTTAGCGTTGGACGGCGGCGGCATCCGTGGCGTCTTGACGCTCGAGATCCTCGCCGAAATCGAACGGCA
>JBFIZG010000097.1:0-10381 GCA_041604955.1 Gemmatimonadales bacterium
ATGGGGTGACATACCGGAGCCCGGTGGCGAGTGCGCAGGTGAAGAGTGCGATCTTGCTCGCAGGCTTGGGCGGCGGCGTCCCGGTGACCGTGGTCGAGCCAGCGCGCTCACGCGATCATACGGAACGGATGCTCCAGTTTCTGGGCTTCCCGGTTGCGACGGCGGGAGCGACGGTGAGCCTCGACGGATCGATGCGGACGGGGCGGCTCGGTCCATTCACACTGGAGGTTCCGGGTGATCTGTCGTCTGCGGCGTTTCTCGTTGGGGCGGCGCTCCTATCGGATGGGGGTGAGTTGCGCATCGAGAACGTTGGGATCAACCCCACGCGCGCCGGGTTTCTGGACGTCGTCGCACGCATGGGAGGTACGATCGAACAGCACGACCGGCGGGTGGTGTGCGGTGAACCGGTGGCAGATCTTGTAGTGCGGCCGTCGACGTTGTCCGCCACCGAGGTGCGTTCAGACGAGATTCCGGGGCTGATCGATGAGGTGCCGGTGTTGGCGGTTCTGGCAACGCGGGCGTCGGGTGAAACGGTTTTTCGGTCTGTTGGCGAGCTTCGGGTCAAAGAGAGCGACCGACTCGGGCTGATTGCGAGCAATCTGCGATCGATCGGGGTTGTCGCGGAGGTCCACGGCGAAGATCTGTCGGTCGTCGGAACCGACCAGCCTCTTCGGGGCAGCGTCGAAACGGCCCGCGACCATCGGCTGGTCATGGCGTTCGCCGTGCTCGGCTCACAGTCGGGGGCGGCGATCGAGCTTTCGGAAACGGCGTCCGCCGACGTCAGCTATCCTGGGTTTTTTCGAGATCTGCACCAGATTGGCGGTGGTTCGTGGACGGTAAAGTGATCGCAATCGATGGGCCGGCCGGGTCGGGGAAATCCACGACGGCGGCGGCGGTCGCCAAGCGGCTCGGATTCGTGCATTTGGACAGCGGCGCCCTGTACCGAGCCGTCACGCTGGCCGCCCTCGATGCCGGGGCGCCGATTCGCGGGCAACGCGTGGTGGCCCTTGCCCGGTCGCTTCCGGTGCGTCTCCGGCTGACCGACTCCGGAGTTCGTGCCGAGGTCGCCGGTGTCGACGTGTCGCGAGAAATTCGAACGACGCGCGTCACGGAGCGGGTGTCGGAGATCGCGGCCCTTCCTGAGGTGCGCGAGTGGGTGAACGCCGAGCTTCGTGCCGCCGCCGGTCAAGCGCCGGGGGTCGTCATGGATGGTCGGGACATCGGATCGGTGGTCTTCCCGGAAGCTGGGGTGAAGGTCTATCTGACGGCGAGTTCCACCGAGCGGGCTCAGCGGAGACTAGCCCAACACGGCCATGCGGATGACACCGACGCAGTGGCGGCAGCGGAAAGGGACATCATGCGTCGGGACGCACACGACGCCGGCCGGACGGTGGCGCCGCTCGTCGTCCCCGACGAGGCGGTCGTCCTCGACACGACCGGCATGTCCTTCGAGGACCAGGTGGACCGCGTCGTGGGGTTGGCCAAGCGGGCGTTCGGTTCGCTTGACACGGTCTCGTAAGTGATCTATTGTCCAAGGCTTGGCGGTTCCCAGATGGTACCTTGGCGATCACCCTCAACCCTGCGTCACTGCGGCTTAATTCATGGCAGAAGGTTCACAAGAGTCGGCCGAATCCGAGCGGGCTTCCGGTCTCGGAGCGTCCGTCGTCTCCGACGAAACGGCATCCCTCAGGGTCCGTCCGGACCTCTATGACGAGAGTTATTCCGACGAACAATACGCCGAAATGCTCAAGCTGTACGAGAGTACGCTCAGCAGCATTGCCGAAGGCGAAATCGTCAAGTCAAAGGTATTGCGAGTCACCGGTACCCACGTGATTCTGGACCTCGGATTCAAGTCCGAGGGCGCGGTTCCGTTAGACGAGTTCAAGCATCCCGAAGAGATCGAACCCAGCCAAGAAGTCGAGGTCTTCCTCGAGCACTTGGAGGACGAAGAAGGGGCGGTCGTGCTTTCGAAGAAGAAAGCCGACTTCATGCGGGTGTGGGAGAAGATCCGGGTGGCTCACGAGAACGACGAGCCCGTGAAGGGTACCCTCCAGAAAAAAATCAAAGGCGGTGTGGTCGTCGATCTCATGGGGGTCGACGCGTTCTTGCCCGGCAGTCAGATCGCCTTACGGCGGGTCCCCAACATCGACGAGCTGTTGGGTCGTGAGTACGAGTTCAAGATCATCAAGCTGAATAAGCGCCGTCGGAACATCGTCGTCTCGCGCCGCGTCATTCTCGAAGCGGAGCGGGCGACGAAGCGTGACGTGCTCATCAAGGAACTCGAGGTGAGCCAAACTCGAAAGGGCGTCGTCAAGAACATTACGGACTTCGGCGCGTTTATCGACCTCGGCGGTGTCGACGGCTTGCTCCACATTACCGACATGAGCTACGGCAGAATCTCGCATCCGTCAGAGATGGTCGACATGGGTGTGGAACTCGAGGTCAAGATTCTGGACATCGATTGGGACCGCGAACGGATCTCGCTCGGCTTGAAGCAGTTGCAGGAGTACCCGTGGGAGAACGTTGCGGAGAAATACCCCGTGGGGACGCGGGTTCAGGGCAAGGTCGTCAGCATTACGAACTACGGCGCGTTCGTCGAGCTGGAACCGGGCATCGAAGGCCTGGTGCACATCAGTGAAATGAGCTGGACGCGAAATGTCCGCCACCCGTCTAAGATCGTCTCCATCGGCGAGACCATCGAAGCCGTCGTGCTCAAGGTGGATCCGTCTGAGGAGAAGATCTCGCTCGGCATGAAGCAGACCGAGCAGGACCCATGGCTCATGCTGCCGATGAAGTATCCGGTGGGCACGCGGATCAGTGGCAAGGTTCGCAACCTCACCTCGTTCGGTGCGTTCGTCGAGATCGAGCCCGGTATCGACGGGCTCATCCATATCTCCGATATGTCATGGACCAAACGGGTGCAGCATCCGTCTGAAGTGGTGAAAAAGAATGATGCGGTCGAGGTGCTCATTCTGAACATCGATCCGGACAACAAGCGGATCTCGTTGGGGCTCAAGCAGGCTCAAGACGATCCGTGGCTCTCGATTGCCGAGAACTACCCGGTCGATACCGAAATGGACGGATATGTCGTGCGCTTCCAGGACGGCGGGGTGGTGGTCGATCTCGGGAATGATCTCGAAGGCATGGTCCGCGAAGAGCAGCTTCCCATTCCCGAAGGCAAGTCGGTCGAATCGACCGTGAAGATCGGACAAGCCGTCTCGGTCAAGGTGATGGAGGTCGATCCGATCCATCATCGCATTGTGGTCGCCGTGACCGAGCTGGGCGACGAGATCAGACCGGAGCCCAAGCTTCAGATTGTTGAGGAGCCGGACGAGGCCGGAGACGGCGACGCGACCGAGCAGGACACCCCGGCCGCAACCGCCGCCAAGTCTGCCGAGTCCGCCGAATCGGCCGAATCGGCCGAATCGGCCGAGCCGAGCGCTTCGGCGTCCGAGGCGGAGGAGCCGGCTGCCGAACAGCCGAAGCCCGCTGACGACGACGCGTCGAAGATGTCCGACGCGACCACGGAGTGACCCGGAAGCCGGTCTCTCCCTCCCGCCGTTCGACCACGTCGTGTAGCATGGTCTCATGACGATCCAAGAGAAACTCGAGGGACTCGAGCGTCTGCGCGCCGAATCCGAGCAGGGTGGCGGGGCGGAGCGGACAGCAAAACAGCACGCACAGGGGAAGCTCACCGCTCGGGAACGCCTCGACCTCTTGCTCGACCCGGGTTCGTTTGTGGAGCACGACCGATTCGTGTCCCACCGCTCGACGGATTTCGGGCTCGATAACAACCGACCGCTTGGTGATGGGGTCGTCACCGGGTACGGATACATCGACGGTCGGCTCGTCTACGTCTTCTCCCAGGACTTTACGGTTTTTGGCGGATCGCTCGCCGAGGCGCATGCGGAGAAGATTTGCAAGATCATGGACCTCGCGGTGCGAAACGGCGCGCCGGTCATCGGGCTCAACGACTCGGGCGGCGCGCGTATCCAGGAAGGCGTCGTCTCGCTCGGTGGGTACGCCGACATCTTTCTCCGGAACACGTTGGTCTCGGGAGTCGTCCCCCAAATCAGTGCCGTGCTCGGTCCCTGCGCCGGCGGAGCGGTGTACAGCCCCGCCATTACCGATTTCGTCTTCATGGTACGTGGTATCTCCTACATGTTCGTGACGGGGCCCAACGTGGTCAAAACCGTCACGCACGAGGAGGTCACGACCGAAGAGCTGGGAGGCGCCGATGTCCATGCCTCGGTCTCCGGCGTCGCACAGTTTGCGCACGACTCCGAGCGCGAGTGTCTCATGGAGATCCGGAGACTCGTCGGGTTTATCCCCAGCAACAACATCGACGCACCTCCCATCGCGAGCACCGACGATCCGGCGGATCGGAGAGACGAAGACCTGCTGACGATCGTGCCGGACAACCCCAACAAACCGTACGACATGCGCGATGTGGTGCGGCGGATCGTGGACGACGGCGACTATCTCGAAGTGCATCGCGACTTCGCCACGAATCTCATCGTTGGATTCGCCCGCTTGGGTGGGCACCCGGTAGGTGTCATCGCGAACCAACCCGCCGTACTTGCCGGTGTGTTGGATATCAAGGCGTCGGGGAAGGGCGCGCGCTTCATTCGGTTCTGTGACGCGTTCAACATTCCTCTGCTGACATTTGAGGATGTACCGGGGTTCTTACCGGGCGTCGATCAGGAGCATGGTGGCATCATCAAAGAGGGAGCCAAGCTGCTGTACGCGTACGCGGAGGCCACGGTCCCCAAGCTCACCGTCATCACGCGAAAAGCATACGGCGGCGCCTACGATGTCATGAGCTCCAAGCATGTCCGAGGTGACTTCAACGTCGCCTGGCCGACGGCCGAGATTGCGGTCATGGGACCGAAAGGCGCCGTAGAGATACTGTTCAAACGGGAACTCGCCGCCGCGGACGACCCCGAGGCGAAGCTCGATCAGTTGGTTACGGATTATCGCGAGAAGTTCGCGAACCCTTACCTGGCGGCACGGCGGGGGTACCTGGACGACGTGATCGATCCGCGGGAAACGCGCCCTCGACTCATCTCCGCACTCCAGACACTGCTGACCAAACGCGACAGCAATCCACCCAAGAAGCACGGAAACATCCCCCTGTGACCGGCACCGGAACGAGGCGTTCGCGCGCGCGGCGTGAGCCGGTTTCGCATACCCGCGGATAGTAGCCATTGTGAAGCGGGTCTTAGTCGCCAATCGAGGCGAGATCGCGCTCAGAATCATCCGCGCCTGCCACGAAGAGAACCTCGAAGCGGTGGCCGTCTACTCCGCGGCCGATCGCGAGAGCCCACACGTACGGAGTGCCGATCGGGCCATCGAGATCGGTCCAGCGCCGGCGGCGGAATCTTATCTCGCGGTGGATCGTCTGCTGGACGCCGCCGCTCGATCCGGTGCCGATGCCGTGCATCCCGGGTACGGGTTCTTGGCCGAACGGGCGCATTTTGCCGAGGCCGTCGAAGCGCGCGGTCTGGTATTTGTGGGGCCGACCTCGGAAGCGATTCGAGCGATGGGTGACAAGGTGGAAGCGCGCCGGCGAATGCGCGAAGCGGGGGTTTCCGTGGTGCCAGGAACGGTCGCGCCTGTCGCCACCGAGGCCGACGCGGTCGCGGCGGCGGACGGGTTGGGGTATCCGGTGCTGCTCAAGGCCGCTGCGGGTGGCGGCGGCAAGGGGATGCGGCGCGCGCAGTCCGCCGACGAGGTGAGACGGGGGTTCGCCGGTGCGTCTTCCGAGGCCAAGTCGGCGTTCGGGGACGGGTCCGTGTATATCGAGCGTTGTCTCGAGGGCCCGCGCCATGTGGAGATTCAAGTCCTCGCCGACCGGTTCGGACACACCGTGCACTTTGGCGAACGGGAATGCTCTGTCCAGCGACGCCATCAAAAGCTCATCGAGGAATCGCCGTCGCCAGCGGTCGATGACGCGTTACGCGAGTCGATGGGTGAGATGGCGATACGCGCGGCGGAGTCGGTCGGATACGTCGGCGCCGGAACCGTGGAATTCCTGTTGGAGCAGGGTGGCACGTTCTACTTTCTCGAAATGAACACTCGGATACAGGTGGAACACCCCGTCACCGAACTCGTGTACGGTGTGGACCTGGTCCGGGAACAGCTGCGGGTGGCCGGCGGACATCGGATCGACACGTCCGATCGGGTTTTCAAGCCCCGTGGTCACGCGATCGAGTGCCGGATCACGAGCGAAGACCCCTTCAACGGATTCGTCCCTTCGGCTGGAGACATCGGGTTCTTGCGCGTACCCACGGGTCCCGGAGTCCGGTGGGACGGTGGCATCGAGACCGGCAATACGGTCACGCTGTTTTATGACTCGCTGTTGGGCAAGGTGATCGTGTGGGGAGCGACCCGCGGGGAGGCGATTGGGCGAATGGAGCGGGCGCTGGATGAGCTGATGATCGTCGGCGTGACAACATCGCAGGCGTTTCACACTCTAGTCATGGGCGACCCGACGTTCAGGAGCGGGGAGTACGACATCGAATACGTCGATCGGGTTGGAATGGGACTCCTCGGCAAGGATCTCCCGGGCGAAAGCCTCGAGGCACTTGCCGTAGCTGCCGTTCTCGCCGAAGAGGCTCGACGACGAGTGCCTGGCGCGGCCCCGCGGGCTATGCCAACGGGCGGCGGGAGCGCATGGACCAACTTCGCGCGCCGGGCAGGGTTGCGTTGACTACCGTCCGGATCGATGGGATTGCCGCCGGGGGAGACGGCGTCGGGCGGATCGAGGGTGGTCTGACGGTGTTCGTGCCCAGAACGGCCCCGGGGGACGTCGCCGAGATCACTCTCGTCGATCGTAAGGCACGATACGCCCGCGGTCTGCTGCAGGAACTCGAACAGGTGTCTTCCCATCGGGTGGAGCCGCCGTGCCGCCATTATCGTGACGACCGGTGCGGCGGCTGCCAGCTCCAGCACCTCAACCCCGACGCCCAACTCGAGGCCAAACGCCGCATGGTGGGGGACGCCCTTCGTCGTATCGGTCGTCGAGACGTTCAGGACCCAACCATTGTGGGCGGCGGCAGTCCCTGGCGGTATCGATCAAAGGTGACGCTTGCGACGGACGGCGAGCGCATCGGGTTACACAAACTCGACGAACCTGGTCGCGTGTTCGACCTCGACGACTGTCTCATTGTCCGAGAGCGAATCATGGATCTGTGGCATGGGGTCCGGGCGCATCGCGATTTGTTGCCACGGAACCTGAAGTCCCTGGTACTCACGCAAGACCGTGCGGGCGGGCTCCACGTGATCGTGGTGCTCCGAGAGGCATGGGATGCCCAGCCGTTGGCGGCCGCCCTCAACGACGAGGCGGTGTCGTTCTGGTGGTCGGCTCCCCACGGCGTTCCACGGGTCGTTGCGGGTGCCAAGCCTGGCTTCCCGGCCCTGGCCTTCGAGCAGTCCAATCCGGACCTCGCCCGGCAGATTCGCGAGGCGGCAGTGGAAGCGCTCGGTGAGATTTCCGGCGCCGTCGTCTGGGATCTCTACGGAGGGGTTGGTGATACCGCTTTAGCCCTCGCGGCGAGGGGTGCTCGGGTCTGGACCGTCGACGCGGACCGCGCGGCGGCTCGGTGGGCGCAGCGGGAAGGTGAGAAGACACGCGGGATTCAGCGGCTTAGTTGCAAGGTCGAGCACGGTCTCGATCGGTTGCCGGAGCCCAGAGCCATCGTGATGAATCCACCTCGAACCGGCATTCACCCACGCGTGGCCGTCGGGCTCGAGCAATGGGCTCGGTTGGAGCGAGCGCCCGGACGGCTGCTCGTCTATATCTCGTGCGATCCTGCCACGCTTGCGCGTGATCTCTATCGTCTGCCGTCCTTCCGGATCCATGCGGTCACCGCCTATGACCTGTTTCCGCAAACCAGTCACGTAGAGACGCTGGTCGTTCTGGAGATCGCATGAAGTACACGGTTCAGATCGGTGGGAAGAGCATTGCAGTCGCGGTCGATGGAGACCACGTGATCGTGGACGGACGGCGGCGAGCGGCGTCGTTGACACCGATTCCGAACACGCCGCTCCATCAACTGACGGTGGATGGCTGGAGCACGACCGTGTCGTTGGTGCATGAGGGCGACGGGTACGAGATCCAGTGGGGAGGCCGAACGATGGTCGCGGGGGTGGAAGACGAACGCACGCGGCAGATCCGAGAATTGACCGGTGGGGATGGTGGCCGACCCGGGGGAGGCACGGTCAAAGCTCCCATGCCGGGGTTGGTCCTTCGGGTGGAAGTGGATGTCGGGCAGGCAGTTGAGCCCGACTCGGGGGTGGTCGTGTTGGAAGCGATGAAGATGGAGAACGAGATCAGGGCTGGAGTTGGGGGGGTTGTCCGCAAGGTGCTGGTTACTGAAGGTGAAGCCGTCGAAAAAGGCACGGTGCTCGTAGAGATCGGTGAACCTTGACCTCTTAGAATGGCGCCGCTAGCTTCAAAGGCTATCTATACTTACGATGATTCCGGAGACTGCCGAGAGCGGTTGGTAGAGTGATGAAGACGTATTCTCAGCGCGCGAGTGAAATTGACGCCGCGTGGCACCTGGTCGATGCGGACGGGGTCACGCTCGGGCGTTTGGCGAGTCGGGTTGCCCAGCTCATACGCGGCAAGCACAAACCGACCTTTACGCCGCACATGGATGGCGGGGATTTCGTTGTCGTCATCAACGCGGAGAAGGTGCGGTTGTCCGGTCGAAAGAGCGAACAAAAAACGTACTTCCGCCACACGGGGTACATGGGTCACGAGCGGTTCACTCCCGTCGCCACGATGCTCGCGAAGCACCCGGAGCGGGTGATCGAGAAGGCCGTCTACGGCATGTTGCCGAAGTCTACGTTGGGGCGGCAAAACCTGCGCAAAAAGCTCAAAGTGTACGCGGGGCCCGATCACCCACATGAGGGGCAAAATCCCAAACCGCTTGGCGTGTGACTAGAGGAGTCAAATGACAGTAGCGACGGAACCGGAGTTTCGCTGGCACGCAATTGGGCGACGGAAGACTAGTGTCGCGCGGGTCTACCTGACGCCTGGATCTGGGAAATGGGACGTCAACGGGCGGACGCTCGGCGACTATTTCCCGCGGAGATCGTTGATCCAGCACATACAGCAGCCGTTTGTGGCGACTGACACGCTCGGCGCGTTTGACGTCAAGGCTCGCGTGCACGGGGGGGGGCTCACCGGCCAGGCAGGAGCGCTCCGCATGGCGATTGCGCGCACGCTGGTCCGGGCTGACGAGACTCATCGCAAGAAACTGCGCAGCCAGGGATTGCTGACGCGTGACTCGCGCGCGGTTGAACGCAAGAAGCCGGGCCAACCGGGTGCCCGGAAACGGTTCCAGTTCTCCAAACGGTAGATGCTGGGCGGGTGACTGACACCGCCACGTGACGGCGGTGGACGAAGCACAACTCAAGGAATGGCGTAGATGGCGACACCGCAGTTGACAGAACTTCTCGAAGCAGGCGTCCATTTCGGCCACCAGACTCGGCGCTGGAACCCGAAGATGCGCCCGTTCATTTTGGCGGAGCGTTCCGGCATCTACCTCATCGATCTGGAGAAAACGCGTCGACAGCTCCAGGCTGCGCAGGATCTGCTGCGACAGGTGGTTCTGAACGGCGACAATCTGCTCTTTGTCTGCACGAAGCGGCAGCTGAACCAGGTCATCCAGACCGAGGCCGCGCGTTGCGGCGCCCACTACGTGACCGAGCGTTGGTTGGGTGGCACGCTGACCAATTTCCAGACCATCAAGAAGCAGATTCGGCGGTTGAAGGAACTCGAGCAGGGACTCGAGGAAGGGGCGTACGATTTTCACACGAAGAAGGAGCGTCTTCGGTTGGAGAGGGAGCGGCTCAAGTTGAACCGCTATCTCGAAGGGATCAAGAACATGGGTCGGCTGCCTGGCGCCATCTTCGTCGTCGATGCAAAGAAGGAGCGCATCGCCATTGCCGAGGCGAGCAAGCTCGAGATTCCGGTGGTCGCGATCGTCGACACCAATGCCGATCCGGACTCGATCGCCGTCCCAATCCCCGGCAACGACGACGCGATTCGGTCGGTGGCGTTGATCAGCAACGCGCTGGTCGAAGTCATCGTGGAAGCGCGCGCGCAGGTACCGGTCCGGGAGATTGCGGCGGATTCGGAGTCGCTCAGCACCTACAGTACCGACGGTGGTGACGCAGGCTCGGCGGCGGACGACCGGAAAACGCGACGCCGGTCGCGTAAACGGCGGCCTAAGCCCGAGGCCATCGCCGCGCGGCTCAAGGACGAGCCGGCGGGTGAACGCCCCGCAGACGATGCAGACGGCACGGTCGATGAAACCAGCGTTCCGGCGCCCGCCGAAGCCGCAGCCGCCGACAGCGAGGCCGGCAAAGA
>JBFIZG010000098.1:0-10339 GCA_041604955.1 Gemmatimonadales bacterium
CGGAGACCGTTTCGAATTCCTCACGCGCAAACAACCCGTTCTCGCCGGCGTGCACGTACACCGATTCGACCGCGCTGCCGGTGTCCACCCACCCCGTGGCGTCAGATCCGATCGCCGCATCGAGCGGGAGCGGCGTGGGACAGTCGAACCGTCGCATCTCCTTACGCCCCCGCCAAATAGGTCCGTACGCAATCTTCCCCCACGCAACCGCCGCGGTCGGTTTGATCTCGATCGTCGCCGGCGCACCAGGAGTACGCCCAACCAGAAACAGCAGCAACGAATGAGCCCCCGCGACCGCGGACTTGCTCAACAATGTCTTGGAAGGCCGCTCTTCGGAGTGGGTGTATGGGATGTTGAGCCCCATGCCACCGGTACCGCTCGTCCCGATCTTGACGTATGCCGTGGTCCCGGTCAGGCGCATCGCCTCCACGGCAATCTGCACGTGGCGAATGAGCTGCGGCATTGGGAGCGTCAAGATGTGTTCCTGGACCTGTCGCTGCGACATCGCCCCATCGCGCGCCGCCGCTAACAGCTCGCGCGCGCTCCGGAACACGTCCTGATACGCGAACGCCGTGGCCGTGTTGATGCAATCGATGACGGCGTCCGGACGATGCCGGTCGAGCAGTTGAAACAGATAGCTCCGCTCAATCATCGCTTCGGAGAGATCGCCGAGGAGGTCGCTGATCACCAGCTCTCGCAGGTGATCGTCATCGAGCATCTCCGCACGACCGCACTGTGCGGCTTCCGCCGGGCTGAACACGTTTCCCCATTCGGTCGTGATCTCGGTCGCGCCCGCATCGCCCGCGAGGGCGGCGGCGGCGCTTCTGACTTCGTCATCGTAGAGGGCCACGAGAATGATTCGGCGCGGAGAGCGCTTGAACAGCTGACGTGCAACGGCCCGTCCCACAAGACCGCTACCGCCAAAAATCAAGATTGTACGGTCGGTAATCTGCATCCTATTCTCGTTTCGGCTCGATCAGGCGACACGGAGCCGGGCGAGGGCCTGGAGTTCCCGGTCCGTCAGGTAACGCCACTTCCCCACTGCCAGACGGCCAAGCCGGATGGGACCATGGCTCACCCGCTTCAAGCTGACGACGGTAAGACCAAGCTGCCCACACACTCGTCGGACAATGCGATGCCGTCCTTCCGTGAGCACGAGCGTGAGTTCCGCCGCACTGTCGTTCACCCTCTTCGCATTGAATCGCGCGAGGCCGACCGCGCGTCCGTCGATGACGATCGCGCTGCGGAGCGCACGACGGATCTGAGACACGGAAAGCCCGCGTACCCGGACCCGGTATGTCCGTTCGACGGCGTAGCGCGGATGGAGGAGACGATTAGCCGTCTGCCCGTCGTTGGTCAGGAGCAAGCGCCCGCTCGACATGATGTCGAGCCGACCACCGTAGCTGAGTCCGGGATACGACGGGACGAGAGTGAACACCGTGGGCCGTTTTCCGGGATCGCCTTTCGTTACCACGTAGCCGGTCGGTTTGTGGAGAGCGATCCATACCGTGCGCGTGGAGAACCGAAGTCGTCGACCCCACACGATGATCTCGTCCGCCGCGGTGTCGACGGTCTGCCCGATCGTCGCGCGCACTCCGTTCACCCGCACGCGACCGGCGCGAATGAGGTGTTCGGCGTTTCTTCGTGACGCCACGCCCGCCCGCGCCAGGGCGCGCTGGAGTCGCATGTGGGTCACTCCTCAGAGGCCTCACCCAGTTCGGCCACCGGCCGAAGCGCCACAGATAGTTCATCGAGTCGCGGTAGTTCCTCCAAACTGCGCAAGCCGAGCAATTCCAACAGGAACTCGGTTGTGCCATAGAGCAATGGCCGGCCCATCCCGTCACCATGCCCCACCGCCTGCACGAGATCGCGCTCCTGGAGTGACCGCAGCACACCGTCGACCGACACCCCGCGGATTTCCTCGATTTCGCCGCGGCTCACGGGCTGCCGATATGCGATGATCGCCAACGTTTCCAGCGCCGCCGGCGAAAGCCGCCGCGGGCGAACGACCAGCCGAGCCTCGGCGATCGCGTCGGCAAACTCACGGCGCGTCAAGACCTGAAAGCCGTCTGCTACCTGCACGAGCTCGACACCGTGTTCCCCTTCCTCGTACCGTCGATGGAGGTCACTCAGTGAGTCCGACACATCAGATGCCGTCGCATCGGGATCGAGGGCGGTGAGTTCCTCGAGTGACAGCGGACGAGCCGCCGAAAACAGTGCCGCCTCAAGCAGCTGGGTGAGCCGATTCACGCTGAATTGCCATGGATTCGAATGGACGGGGCTGCACCAGACGCACGCGACCGACACGAGCCAATTCTAGCAGCGCCAACAACACCGACACCACATCCGCCACCGTGGGGCGCGGCCCAAACAGTTCGAGGAGATCGAGCGAGTCCCGCTCTGCCAGCATACTCGTGATTCGGCGGGTCGCTCCCTCGACATCCAACGGCCGTGCGACGACCCGATGGAGTATTGGTTGTGGGATCGCCGAGAGCACGCGCTCAACGGCCACCTGGAGATCGCCTAGATCGACCACCACCGGCGGTGGACCGGGATCGGGCTGCTCGGGCACCCACCCGCGCGGGTACTGACCCGAACGGAGATCGGCCTGGCTCCCCAGCCAATCGGATACCTCGCGAATCTGTTCGTACTCCAACAACCTTCGCACGAGTTCGGCACGGGGGTCTTCCCAGTTCTCGTCGTCGAACGGTCGAGGCAGCAACATTTGCACCTTGATGCGCATCAACCAAGCCGCCATGTCCAGGTAGTTCGCGGCTTCGTTGAGACCCAGTGCATCAATCGCCGCAAGGAACTGATCGGCGACCTTGGCAACCGGGATGTCCGCAATATCGATTTCCTGCGACCGAATGAGATTCAGCAGCAAGTCGAGCGGTCCGGAAAACGACTCCAGCTCGACTACAAACGTCTGATTCGTTTCGGCAATCGACGTCATCTCAGAAAAACCCGAATGGTCGCAATGCGTACGGCTCGGCAAAATCGAGGGCGACGCGCGTCGCTGCGATGGCCGGCAGTAACAGTATGAAAAAGAACCGTGGCGCAAACACGATCAACCCCAACAATATCAGGAATCCGAACCGCGAGATCGCGCGGTACTGAGCGCCAATCGACGGTGGGAGCAGGTGATAGAACACATGAGAGCCGTCGAGCGGCGGAATCGGGATGAGATTGAAGAACGCGAGGAGCAGGTTGAGCCAAATCCCCCAAAAGAGCATCCGTTGCAGGAGACCGAGGCTGTCCGCCGCGGCCGGTATGGCTCCGCCCAGCATCCCGACTGCCACGCTGCCAACGAAACACCCTACGAACAGGATGAGGTTGGCCGTGATTCCCGCAAGTGACACGATGATGTCGCCCCGCCGATAGTTTCGGTAGTTCCGCGGATTCACCGGCACCGGCTTCGCCCCACCGAAAATGAAGCCACCGTTCGACGCGAACCAGAGCATGGCCGGCATCAGAATCGTCATCCAAAGATCGATGTGCTTCAATGGGTTGAGTGTCAGCCGCCCGAGCTGATACGCGGTTGGATCTCCCTGCCGAAGCGCCGCGTATCCATGCGCGTACTCGTGCGCTACCATGGAGAAGAGCAGCACTGGCAGCGCCAGGAAGAATTCTTGCAACACGTGAGCAGGTGACTCCGAAAGGTGCGGCGAAAGGTAACGGCGCTCTGGGAGAGAGTCAAAGGCCTAGTGCCTTGACTGACCGTAACTTGCGCGATAGAATTTTAGGTTACCTTGCTGAGAAACCGACCGTACAGTCAGGAGTTCTGAGTGCCGAACACGAGGTCAGCGAAGAAGCGAAGACGACAGGCGGATCGACGCCGGGAGAAGAACCGCGCAAGCCGCTCGGAGGTCCGTCGCGCCGTGAAGCGTGTCCGGACGGCCGAATCTGCTGCGGAAGCCGAATCGGCGTTCCAGACTGCCGAACGATTGCTCGATCGCGCCGCCCGGAAGGGCCTGACGCATCGGAATACCGCAGCGAGAACCAAACGACGCCTGAGGAAAGCGGTCTCGGCGAAGTCCTGAGATCTACACGGCCTCCAGTTCCGCGCCGCACCGCTCGCAGTACCACTCCGTCGGCAGGTTGGGCGTCCCACACTCTTCACACAGCAGCGTTTTAGCCGTCGACATCGATGGGGCCGAACCGTCCCCTTCGATCGAGTGAATCCCCTCGTCGGCCCGGCCAATGCCAAACGAAACTTGGTCGGCTTTCGCCACTGCTTCGGCCTGCTCTTCCGTGAGCCGACCGGTTTGCGGCGCGCTCCCGTCCGCCGGAACCTGGAACTCCCCTCGGGCCTCGGATACCACGGGCACCTGTGAATCCTCGGTCTCGAGCCTCAGCACGCTGGTGTCATCCATCGGATCCGTCTGCGGCACCGGCTGTCCGGGATCCGGTGGTGGAGGGACGGACACCGGCGGAGCCGCTGGCTCGGCTGCCGGTTCCGGGCCCGCTTCGACGGGCGTCGCCGCCCCGTTGGGCTGAGGCGCCCGGAGCAATCCGAGAACGCCGTCCAGGCCCGCGATTTCGACGTCGAGGTTCTGCAACGACTCGCGGATCTTGCCCAGCGACTCAAGGATTTCCGACTTGAGACCGTTCCACGTCGTTTCGTCGTATTCGCCGACCGAGTGCCGAAGTTCGGCTTCGGCCAAGCGCTCAGATTCCGCGGTTTCCTCGCCGGCCATCTGCGCCCGCTCCTCGGCAAGCCTGTTGTATGCGGTCTCCAGCTCTTCGCGGTGTCCTTGGAGCTCAGACATCACGTCCGACAGCCGGGCGCGGTAGTCTTGTTCGACCTTGGCGCGAACATGCGCCGGGGTCTCGTCGGCCGCGGTGGTGAGCCGCTGAAGCCACGCTTCGATGCGCTCCTTCTCTTGCAGAAGCCCTTGAATTGCGTCGGTGGACTTGGTTTGCCCTTTGGGCATTTACTCCTCCGTTTGAGGTGCGGGACACCCCGGGTAGGCGCCTGGGAGATCCTTCTCCCGCCGCAGGGCCTCCAGGCGCTCGACCTGCGCGCGTTCCAGCGGCCGCACCCGGCCCAAGAGGCGGGCCGTCAGGATGATCTTAGCGGCGTGCTCGAGACTCTCCATCCGGATGCGCGCATCATCGAGCGACGAGCCGACCGTTACCGCACCATGGTTGGCGAGGATCACTGCGTCGAACTGCTCAATATAAGGATCGAGCATTGCGCCCAGCTCTGGAGTGCCGGGCGTTCCGTATGGGACCAACGGGACGTGACCCACCTGAAAGATAAGTTCTGGCAACACGCACTCGTCAAACGCGATGTCGGCAACGCCAAATCCGGTCGCGACGGGCGGATGCGCATGCACAACGGCATTCACATCGGACCGTCGTCGGAGAATCCGGAGATGCATGTCGAGCTCGCTCGTGGGACGGCGGTGACCGCGGACCTTCCGCCCGGAGAGGTCGATCTCGACGATATCGTCAGCCGTGAGTTCGGCCTTGATCAGACCACTCGGGGTAACCAACACGCGATCGGTGCCGACACGGACGGTGATGTTCCCATCCGCGCCGGCGATCAGCCCGCCGGCGGCCATCGTCTGGCAACACTCCGCGATCCGCCGCGCGGTTTGATGCCGCATCAACTACCCTCGACCCAAAAGACACGTTCTCCCCCGACAAACGTCCCCTCCACCCGACCCTGAAGCCACCGGCCGGCGAACGGCGTGTTCCTGCTCTTCGAATAAAACCGATCCGGCTCGACCACCCATCGCGCTTCCGGATCGAAGATACACAGATCCGCTGGCATACCCGGCTGAAGCGTCCCGCCCGGTAAGTGGAAAATCCGCGCCGGATCCGTGCTCATACGACGGATCAGTTGCGGTAGGGTCAACAATCCGGGCGTGACGAGTTCAGAAATGCCGAGCCCCAGTGCGGTTTCGAGCCCCACGACCCCGAAGGGCGCCTCGTCGAAGTCTCTATCCTTCGTCTCATAGTGGTGCGGGGCGTGATCGGTGGCGATGGCGTCAATCGTGCCGTCCTCGAGCCCTACCCGAATTGCCTCCACGTCCGCCAATTCGCGAAGAGGCGGGTTCATTTTCGTGTTGGTGTCGTAGTTGGCACACGCGTCGTGTGTCAGGGCGAAATGATGCGGCGTCGCCTCGGCGGTGACGTTGACGCCACGATCCTTGCCTTGTCGAATCAAGTCCACCGATTGCCGCGCGGAGACGTGACAGATATGAACGTGTCCGCCCGTGAGTTCGGCCAAGAGAATGTCGCGCGCCACCATGATCGCTTCCGCGGCGGACGGTATGCCCTTGAGACCAAGCTGCGTCGAGACGACGCCCTCGTGCATGGCCCCACCGTGCGCCAGCGACGGATCTTCGCAATGGTCGACCACGGGAACATCAAACGTCTGCGCGTACTCCAGCGCCGTCCGCATCAGGTGACTCGAAACGACCGGGTGCCCGTCATCACTCACGGCAACGGCTCCCGCCTGCACGAGCTCACCGAACTCCGCGAGATGTTCACCTTTTTGGCCAAGCGAGATCGCCCCAATGGGATACACGCGTGCGGCACGAGCGGCGGCGCCCTGTTTGACGATGAAACCCACGGCGGCCTGGTTGTCCGTCACGGGATCCGTGTTGGGCATGGCACAGATCGCGGTGAACCCACCCGCCGCCGCGGCACGGGCCCCGGTGGCGACCGTCTCTGCGTCTTCACGGCCCGGTTCTCGGAGGTGTACGTGGACGTCAACCAACCCCGGGGCAACCACCCTCCCGGCCACATTCACGGTTTGAACGCCCTCTGGTCCGATCAATCCGGAGCCGACGCTCTCGATCTTGCCGTCGGCCAGCAACACGTCGGCAATCTGGTCGAAGTCTCGCGACGGGTCGATCACCCGGCCGCCGGTCAAGAGGACGGGCTTCACTCGGCGTCCTCGCGGGTTGGAACCTTAGGTTGGGTTGCCAGTCCCGAACTCCCACCGGCAACGAGATATAGGACGGCCATGCGGACGGCAACGCCGTTGGTGACCTGCTGCAAGATGACACTGTGCGGTCCGTCGGCCACACGGGAGTCGATTTCGACTCCGCGGTTCATGGGTCCGGGGTGCAGTATGACGAGCTCCTTCCGCGCGCGTTCGAGGCGTTCCAATGTAACGCCAAACACGCGGTAGTACTCCCTCAAGGAGGGGATGTACCCCGCCGTCATCCGTTCCAGTTGCAGTCGCATGACGTTGAGGACGTCGGCCCATTCGATGGCGTCCTCGACGTGCCGCAACACGGTGACCCCAAGATCCTCGATCCCGCGGGGCATCAGCGAAAGCGGCCCACAGACGGCCACCTCCGCACCGAGCTTGAGCAATCCCCAGAGGTTGCTGCGGGCAACCCGGCTATGGAGGATGTCACCGCAGATGCAGACCTTGAGGCCTTCGATCCGGCCCAGTTGGTCGCGGATGGTGAGCAGGTCGAGGAGCGCCTGTGTCGGGTGTTCGTGCTGGCCGTCGCCGGCATTGATCACGTTCGAGCGGATACGGTCGGCAAGGAAGTTGGCGGCGCCCGACGACGGGTGACGGATCACCACCATGTCGATCCGCATCGCCTCGAGATTGAGCGCCGTATCGACGAGATTCTCGCCCTTCAGGACTGACGAGCCCTGGGCCGCGATATTCACCGTGTCGGCGGACAGCCGTTTCTCAGCGAACTCGAAGGAGATGCGAGTCCGGGTGGACGCTTCGAAAAAGAGATTGACGATGGTCTTGCCGCGAAGCGTCGGCACCTTCTTGATCGCGCGCTCGCTCACCGCCTTGAACGGTTCGGCGGTGTCGAGAATCAAGCGAATTTGGTCGGCGGAAAGTGCTTCGAGCCCAAGCAGATCTTTGCCCAGCCCCAGACCGGTCACCTGTTTGCCTCCCGCACGACCTCGACGGCGTCACGGCCGTCGAGCTCTCGCACCATCACGTCCACGTGATCGTTGCGCTGGACGTCAACCGTCGTTCCAACAACGTCAGCTTGAATGGGGAGTTCACGACCACCACGATCGACTAGGACGGCGAGCCCGATTCTGTCGGGCCGGCCGAAATCCGTGAGTTCGTTCAGCGCGGCGCGAATGGTCCGGCCCGTGTACAGCACGTCATCGACAATGAACACACAGTGTCCCTCGATCTCGCCCGGAAGCCGCGTTTCTCCGACCAGGGGCCGTGGGCCGACCGATCGCAGGTCGTCGCGGTACATGGTAATGTCGAGCGCGCCGCGCGGCACTTGCACCCCATGCTCTGCGCCGATGATGTGTGCGATCCGCTCGGCGAGCTCGACGCCGCGGCGCTGAATACCAACCAGCATCAGCCGGTCTGTACCGCCAGCAAGATCGACAATGGCGTGGGACATGTCGTGGAGCGCCCGCTCCAGATCGCGGGCATTGAGGAGGGACTCTCGAACACCAGAGCTCATAGCCGTGCGGCAAGTTAGAGAGGCGCGTCGATGCCGTCAACAAACGCGTCTTGCGGCAACCCCGACCCTCGACTGGGTCAACCGGCGATAGGGGTGATCGGCGCTTTACCAGCGAGCACGTGGGCCGCATTGCGGACCGCGAGCGACGCCATCCCCTCGCGTGTCGCCGTAGTGGCGCTGCCGATGTGCGGGAGGACAACGACACGTGGGTGCGCCACGAGAGCGGGGTTCACCGTCGGTTCCGCCGGGAACACGTCGAGCCCCGCGCCCCGAAGGCTGCCGTTTTCGATTGCCTCGATGAGAGCATTCTCGTCGATCAGGTCTCCCCGAGCCGTGTTGACGAGGACGGCGCCCTTCATGAGCGACAATTTCTTTGCATCGATGATCCCTTGCGTTTTCTTCGATGACGGTAGATGGAGCGACACGACATCGCTCGCCGCAAGCAGCTCGTCGAGATCCGCGCGCGTCGCGCCGGTTTCCTGCTCGAACTCCGTCATTGCAACGCGATCCGAGTACATCAGGCGCAAGCCAAACCCAAGCGCCCGACGCCCCACGGCCTGTCCGATCCTTCCGGCTCCCACGAGGCCGAGCGTCAACCCGCGTAGCTCCATGCCAAGCAGTTCGGTTGGATGCCAGCCTTTCCAGCGGCCCGCGGCAATCAGCTGTTGGCCTTCCTTCAGGCGTCGAGTCACTGCGAGGATGAGCGCCCACGTCAGATCGGCCGTCGCGTCGGTGAGCACCTCCGGCGTATTGGTGACCACGATTCCGCGGGCACCCGCCTCTCGCAAATCGACGTTGTCAACGCCGACCGCGCAATTCGCTACCACACGCAGTTCGGGGAGCCCGTCGAATTCACTCGCACCCATGCGCCGGGTGAGCAATGGGACGATTGCGGGATAGGGCCCGCGCGGCGTGGGCTCGTCGGCCCGGAGCCACCGGACGTCGTACCCCGGCATCGGGTCGGCAGGGAGAAGATCCTTGAGCTCGGCGGCTACAATCACTGGAGTCGTCATTCGGGGTGGAAAGTAACCGAATCGCCTCCTATAATGCACGGCCGGGAGAGGTGTCCGAGTGGTTGAAGGAGCCGGTCTCGAAAACCGGTAGGCCCTTTCGGGTCTCGTGGGTTCGAATCCCACCCTCTCCGTGCTCCACAGCAATCCAGCCGATGACGACGGAATGCGGTCATCGGGATCAAATGCAACCACCCGAGATCCGTAATGTCAGACGATTCGGCCAGCTCCCGTCCCCCTCCCCCGACTCCCCATCCCCTGGTCGCCGACTTCCCGATCCTTCTCGACATTCCGGTTCAGTGGGGCGAGATGGACGCGTACGGCCACGTCAACAACACGGTGCTCTTCCGCTACTTCGAATCCGCCCGAATCGCCTATCTCGAGCGATGCGGGCTCATCGAGTCATACGAGCGCGATCGCATCGGGGCGATCTTGCAATCGACGGAATGTCGCTTTCGCATGCCGCTCCATTACCCCGACACGGTTGTCGTCGGCGCTCGTGGGGACGACGTCAAGCATGACCGGTTCACGATGTATTATCGCGTCGTGTCGCGCAGCCACGACACCATTGCCGCGGAAGGCCGGGGGGTGATCGTGAGTTTCGACTACGTGTCGCGGACAAAGGCCCCGTTACCGGCCAACGTCAGAGCCCGCATCAAACAGCTCGAAGGAGAGACGGCCGTCCGGTGACCACGCCCGGCGGCAGACTCGTTACCGACCTGAACGAGATCTTGGACGTGCTCGCGAGCACCACCAGGATGGCCGTGCTCGGCATCAAACCCGAATATCGCAGTCCCAAACCGGCGTTCACGGTTCCACGGTATCTGCAGCAAGAGGGGTATCGCATCGTGCCGGTACCGGTGTACTACCCGGAAGTCACCGAGATTTTGGGAGAGCCGGTCTACCGCA
>JBFIZG010000099.1:0-10337 GCA_041604955.1 Gemmatimonadales bacterium
GCCCGACGACGCATGGTACGATCGATTGCAAAAACGTCTCATGTTGGGCGGCGGGCGCGAGTTGCTCGATCGATCGCGTCTCCCACTGCTTGGCGACCACAACATCGCGAACGCGCTCGCGGCCTCACTGGCGGCGGCGGCGGTTGGTTTGGAACCCCCCGTCATCGGCGAGGGATTGGCGTCGTTTCGTGCCATCGCGCATCGGCTCGAGCCGGTGCACGACGCCGATGGTGTGCTCTGGATCAACGACTCCAAGGCCACCAACCTCGCGTCGACGGAAGTCGCGCTTCGTGCCATGACGCGCCCATACGTGCTCATTGCCGGTGGGCGTTCGAAGGGAGATTCGTACGCCAAGCTCGCTCCGCTGTTGCCGGATCGTTGTCGTGGCGTTGTCGCGTACGGTGAAGCGCGGGAGCGGATCACTCACGATCTGGCGGGCGTCGTGTGTGTCGAGTCGCTCGAGGCTTTCGACGAGGCCGTCATGCGTGCGGGTGAACTCGCGCAGTCCGGAGACGTGGTATTGTTGTCGCCGGGTGCGGCGAGCTTCGATCAGTTTGGGAACTTCGAAGAACGCGGTGACGCCTTTCGGCGGGTGGCGCAGGGCCAATGACTCGGAAGACCGTTGCCGCGACGGCTGGCTCGTGGGATACGCGATTACTCGGCATCGTCGTGACGGCGCTCGTCGTGTTTGGGATCGCCGCGGTGTACAGTGCGTCGAGCATCTGGGCGGTCCGGCAGGGTCAGCCCGGGAGCGCACTCGCGCTCAAGCAGTTGTTGGGAGGTGTCGGAGGTGTCGCACTCCTCTTGGTTGCCAGCCGCATCGACTATCACATCTGGCAGCGCCACGCATGGGTGATTCTCGGCGTAACGACGTTCTTCCTCATCATTCCGATGCTCCCGTTCACGCGCGGACTCACGCCCGAGTTGAACGGCGCGCGCCGCTGGCTGGTGGCCGGCCCGATCACGTTCCAGCCCTCCGAGTTTGCGAAGTTTGCCATTGTTGCGTGGGTGGCGATGCTCGCGGCCAAGAAGGGTACCACGGTTCGCCAACTCAAACGCGGAATCCTCCCGTTCTTGGTGGTGGTCGTGCCCGTGTCGACGCTCATCCTGCTCCAGCCTGACCTCTCCAACGCGTGTCTCGTGGCGCTTGTGGCCGGAATCATTCTCTTCACGGCTGGCGCTCGGATCGGCCACTTCTTGCTCCTCGGCTTGGTCACCCTCCTCTTGTTCTGGCGTCAAATCGTAGGCGTCCAATACCGCCTCGCACGGGTGGCTACGTTCCTGAGTCCGGGCACGGAAGTTTCCGAAGCGAGCTGGCAGATCCAGCAATCGCTGATCGGTGTCGGAACGGGAGGGCTCCTCGGCGTGGGGTTCGGGCAGGGGCTCCAGAAACTCGGGTATCTCCCCTACGCGTATTCGGATTTTGTGTTCAGCACCATTGCCGAGGAATGGGGCTTCATCGGCGGATCGGTGATTCTGCTGCTGTACGTCACGTTTATCGCGCTCGGGTTCCGCATCGCGCGCACGGCGGGAGATCGGTTCGGCATGCTGTTGGCCACCGGGCTCACGTCGTTGATTGGCGTAACCGCGTTGCTGCACATCGCCGTGACCCTGTCGGTTGTTCCCACCACCGGACTGCCGCTCCCGTTCGTCTCTTTCGGGCGTTCCAATCTGGTGGTTTCCATGCTCGCGGCGGGTGTCTTGCTCAACATTGGTGAACGCCGATTCAAACGGGCGGCGGGCCGGTGAAGGTCCTCATCGCCGGCGGGGGCACGGGTGGACATCTCATGCCCGCGCTGGCGATTGCCGAAGCCTTGGTGACCCTCGACCCTGAGGTCGAACCGGTACTGGTCGGAGCGCGTCGAGGGCTCGAACGCACGCTTCTTCCCACGCGACCGTATGCGTACCACCTGCTTCCGTTCGAACCGATCTATCGAAGGCAGTGGTGGCGAAACTGGAAATGGCCCTGGCTGTCTTGGCGGGTAATGCGGGGGTCTCGACGAGTCATCGCTGAGGTGCGCCCCCGCTTGGCCGTCAGCACCGGTGGGTACGCGGCCGGGCCGGTCACGTTTCAGGCCCATCGTGCAGGCATCCCGTATGCGCTGCTGGAACTCAACGCCTACCCGGGCATCACGACACGCTGGCTCGCGCGGTGGGCGAGCCAGGTGTTCCTCGGATTTCCCGAGGCGCGCAATCACCTTCGAGTTGGTCCGGCTACCGCGGTTCACGTCTTCGGGAATCCAATCATTCCTCCCCCTGAGCCGCGGCCTTCGCCAGAGTCCGCCCGGCAGGCGCTTGGGATCCCGTCGGAAACCAGCGTGGTGTTTGTAACGGGGGGGAGTCAGGGAGCGGCTCGCATCAACGAGGCTGTTCGTGCCCTGGTCGAGGACGGCCGGATGGAGGGGCTCGCGTTGCTATGGAGCACCGGAAAGCTCACGTATGATCGCTATCGGGTGTTGGATCGCCCTCCAATGATTCAGGTGCGGGCCTTCTGGGATCCCATTGCCGAGGCGTATGGCGCTGCAGATCTAGTCGTCGGTCGCTCCGGTGGCAGTACTGCCGAATTCTGTGCGTGGGGGCTTCCGTCGATCCTGGTCCCGCTCCCGAGCGCCGCGGCGGACCACCAGAAAAAGAACGCCGAGGCACTCCAGGCGGCGGGAGCAGCCGTTCATCTTCCCGAGAGTGAGCTTTCGGCCGATGCGCTGGCAGGTGCGATTCAGGCCATTTTGGCCGACGACGCCCGGAAGGATCAAATGGGGGCCGCGGCCCGCTCCCGGGGCCGCCCGGACGCCGCAAAACGGACCGCAAGTGCCCTCTTAGGGATGGTGACCTAAGTCTAAGGGCTTTCGTAGGTTTCGACTTCTCCTTATATTGGCTCCCCGCCGATGCACTTGTTCAATCCTGAAGATCCCAGCCCCCTCCATTTTGTGGGGATCGCGGGTGCAGGCATGAGCGCATTGGCGCTCATTGCCCGCCGATCTGGAGTGGTCGTCACCGGATGCGACGCCGATCCGACGGACGTTCAGGATCTCGTCGAGGCTGGCATAGAGATTGTTGCCGGTCACGATGCCGATCATATACGCGGAGCCCGCTCGATCGTATACACTTCCGCACTGCCTGCGGACCACCCGGAGATCCGGGCCGCGCAAGCCGCCGGGATCCCGGTGTACCGCCGAGCCGAGGCGCTTCGCGAACTGGTTCGGCACGGTCAGGTAGTAGCCGTGGCGGGCACGCACGGCAAAACGACCACGACGGTGATGGTCACCGACGCGCTGGTGGCGGCTGGGGCGGATCCCTTCGGGGTCGTTGGAGGGCGCGTCCCGGCGTGGGGCGGAAATGCTCGCGTTGGTCAAGAGGAGCTGTTTGTGGTCGAAGCGGACGAATACGATCGCTCGTTTCTCCAACTGGAACCGCACATCGCCGTTATAAACAACGTCGAGGCGGACCATCTCGAGTGCTACGGTACTGTTGAGGCGCTGGAGCAGGCGTTTGTCGAGTTCTCGACCGGGGCCAAACGAGTGCTGGTGGGTGCCGACGATCGTGGCGCCGCTCGAGTCGCGCGAAAAGTGAACGCCCCCGTGTGGCGCGTGGGGACTTCGAGCGACGCGGACTTCCGGCTGACCGATCCCCGAACCACTCCAAGCGACACGGCAGGTCGCGTGGTGCTTCCCGACGGCACATCGATCGATCTCGTGCTTTCTGTGCCGGGGCTCCACAATCTCAGGAATGGGGCGATGGCCGTGGCCGCGGCATTCGCCCTCGGGTTGGACGCGGAACGGGCGGCGCAGGGGCTCCGTGCCTTTGCGGGCGTTGGGCGACGGTTCGAGATTCTCGGAACGCATGGCGGGGTCTCCGTGGTGGATGACTACGCACACCACCCCACCGAGGTCGCGGTCACGATCGGTGCGGCCCGTCAGCGGTTTCCGGGACGTCGGCTGGTGGTCGTGTTTCAGCCCCACCTCTACTCCCGCACCAAAACCCATGGTCAGGCGCTGGGGATCGCCCTGTCCACGGCGGATCTCGTGGTCGTGACGGACGTTTATCCCGCCCGGGAGAAGCCGCTCGAGGGTGTGACGGGACAGCTGGTGGTGAAGGCGGCCGAGATGGCGGGGGCACAGGTCGAGTGGATTCCCGACCGGTCCACCGTTCTGTCTCGGCTTGGCCAGTTGGTGCTCGAGGGAGATGTCGTCGTGACCATTGGGGCGGGCGACATTACGGAAGTCGGCCGGGCGCTGGTGGCCGATCTGGAGGGAGCCGCAGCGTGACTGTCACCCGACGGGTCGGCTTGCTCGTGGGCGCCGCCCTGGTCGTTGGTACATTCGTCGCACTCCCGTTCGCCCTCCGTCACGTCGATTTCTTCACGCTCCGGCGGATTGAACTCGTCGCGGAATACCACACGGCGGAGCAAGTCATGACCGCCGCCGGATTCGCGCGAGATCACAACATCTTTGCCAGCTCCCGCACCATCAGACACCGACTTGAAACGCTCCCCGGAGTCGTCGCAGCCGAAGTGAACCGCCGTTTACCGGCAACGTTGACTATTTTGTTGGAGGAGCACCAACCGGTGGCCCTGGTCCCGGGCGAAGCGGGTCTCCTCCTTGTGGATGCCGAGGCGCGGCCCTTGCCCTACGTACCGGAGGTACTCGGGTTGGATCTGCCGGTCATGCGACATGCCGACACGAAGCTTACACGCACGTTGTCGCTCTTGCTGACCGCGGACCCCGATTTGTACGCCGAAATTGATGGAGTGGAACGAGGCGCTGGCGACATGGTGATCCTCGAACTCGAAGGACGACAGGTTCTCTGGCGTGACGTTCCGTCCGTGCGGGAGATTCGTGCGGTCGAGGCCGTACGGCGTCTGCTTCTCGCGGAAGGCGCCTCATTTGTACAACTCGATGCTCGGTTTCGAGACGCGGTGATCGTGCGAAGGAGTCCGGCGTGAAGCCTGAGGGCTTGGTTGCGGCGCTCGATCTGGGCAGCGCGAAAACGTGTGCCGTGATCGCCGATGTGACAGGGGATGGTCGGGACGTTGGTGTACGCGTGCTCGGTGTCGGGAACACGCGAACCACCGGTGTGAAACGTGGTGTCGTTCGAGATATCGAAGAGACCACGCGGTCGGTGGAGCGTGCGGTTCGCGATGCACAACGGATGGCCGGTGTCGAAGTACCTCCGCTGTACTGCGGGATCGCCGGCGAGCATGTCCACACACGGGTTTCCCCGGGTCTCGCGTCGGTTGCGAGCGAGGAGATTTCGCGGGCCGACATCGAACGGGTAGACGACGTGGCTCGGGCGGTGAGCTTGGGAGACGACTACGAGCTACTGCATTACCTCCCCCAGGAATACAAGGTCGACGAGCAGGACGGCATCAGCGATCCGGTTGGGATGACCGGATTGCGTCTCGAAGTGGAGATGTGTCTCATCTCGGTTCAATGCAAGACCGCGATCAATGTGCGCAAGGTGGTCGGCAAGGCCGGCTATCACGTCGCCGAGCTGGTTCTCGAGCCCCTCGCCGCCTCGCTGGCGGTGCTCACCGATGAAGAGAAGGATCTGGGGTGCGCGCTGATCGATTTGGGGGGCGGGCTGACCAATGTGTCGATCTTTCAGGATGGAAAGCTCCGGCACCAGGCATCGCTTCCCTTTGCGGGGTCGCACGTTACGAACGACATCGTGCATGGCTTGGGTGTCACACAGGCCGACGCCGAGCGATTGAAGGAGCGGTGGGGCGCCGTGTTCACCACGCCAGACGGCGCCGCCGACGTCATCGAGCTGCCCGGGACGCCCGGACAGGGGACGCGGCAAGCGAAACGCGAGCTGTTGGTGCATATCATCCACCAACGGCTCGATGAGACGCTGGGTCTGGCACTCGGTCAAATCGAGGCGTCCGGGTTCAGCGGTCGGTTACCCGCCGGAGTCATTTTGACGGGTGGGGGCGCCCGGTTACCCGGCATCGTCGAGTTGGCGCGTGAAGTATTTGCGACCCCTGTCCGAACCGGTGTGCCCGATCAGCGGGTTCGCGGCCTGGTGGATAGCGTCCACGCGCCACAATTCGCCGTGCCGGTGGGACTTGCGCTCTATGGGGCGCGACAGCTCATGCATGTCAACGACCGGAGAAACTCCGGTGTACATAAATTGGTCGGGCCGGTCAAACGCTGGCTGCAGGACTTCTTCTAGACTTGTCGGACGAGGGAGCGATGGTTTTTGAACTCGAGGAGACGGTGACGCAAAACGCCCGCATGAAGGTGATCGGCGTAGGCGGCGGTGGCGGCAATGCGGTGAATCGGATGATCGACGAGCATCTCATGAGCGTCGAGTTCATCTCGGTGAACACTGACGCGCAGGCGCTCCTCCACAACAAGTCCGACGTCAAGATACAGATCGGCAAGAAGCTGACGCGGGGTCTCGGGGCCGGCGCGCGTCCGGAGATCGGCCGACAGGCCATCGAGGAAAACCGGGACGACGTCTTGCTGGCGCTGGAAGACGCCGATCTCGTCTTCGTGACGTGCGGGATGGGAGGTGGTACGGGCACGGGTGCGTCACCCATCATCGCTCAGCTCGCGCGCGACGTCGGCGCGCTGACCGTTGGGGTGATTACCAAACCCTTCCTGTTCGAAGGCCGAAAGCGGATGCGCCAGGCCGAAATCGGTATTTCGGAAATGCGAAAGCACGTCGATACGATGATCGTCGTGCCAAACGAGCGCCTGTTGTCGGTCGTGGGGAAGAGCGTGCCGTTCCAAGAAGCGTTGAAGACGGCCGATGAGGTGTTGTTGCACGCGACGCAGGGGATCGCGACGCTCATCAGCATAACGGGTCTGGTGAACGTCGATTTTGCCGACGTTCGCACGGTCATGCAAAACGGGGGATCGGCTCTCATGGGGACCGGAACCGCCCGAGGCGAAGATCGTGCGCTCGACGCCGCGCAGCAGGCGATCGCGAGCCCGTTGCTCGACGACGTTTCAATCAACGGGTCCACCGGCGTGCTGGTCAACATCACCGGTGGCGAAGACCTGACGCTCGGCGAGGTGAACCAAATCAGCGAAATCATCCACGAAGCGTCCGGCGACCAAGCGGAGATCATCTTCGGCGCCGTCAACGATCCGGCGATGGAAGGCGAGGTGCGTGTCACGGTGATCGCCACTGGGTTCGACCAACCACGGGCGGCCCAAGAAGAATCACCGTTCGGTCGCATGGCCGCGCCGAGCGTCCTCCCGTTTCCACCGCGAACCGCATCGACCCCGGTCAGTCCGTTTCCGGCCGCGCAACCGAGTGCCCCGGTGGCTCAGCCCCAGGCAGCGGTTGCTCCTCCAGATCCAACGGGCCACGTGTCGGAGATGGACATCCCAACGTTCATTCGAAGGCAAATGGATTGATGCGCACGTCGCGCATCTACCTGCTCGTGGGCGGAGTGACAGTCATCGCTTTCGGGCTGTGGACGGCTCGTGCCTGGCCATCCCGCAGGCTGCCGGTGGCGATGCCCCTCGTCGTGTCCACGGCCTACGTCATGAAGGCCGATACGGTCCGCCGAAACGAGACGCTGTCGCACGTGTTCGAACGCCAGAACTTGAGCCGGATCGAGATTCTGGAGTTGGTGCGTGTCGCCGAACGCGATGGTCTCAATCCGCGGCGAATTCGACCCGGCCAGGTGTTTGGATTCCGCTACGCCGCCGACGAGCCCAAACCCGATCGCGTGATCGTCCGGATTGCGGACGAGAGCATTCTCACGGTCGTGCGTGACTCCGCTGGACAGTGGGTGGGGTCGGCAGAAAAAATCGAGTGGACGGTTCAGCTCGAACATGCCGAAGGTGAGATCCGTTCCTCGTTGTACGAAACGCTCGAGGCGCTTATTCCCGATTCGGTATTGACGCGCGCCGAACGCGACCGGTTGATCGACGACTTGGCCGACGGCGTGTACGGATGGGTGATCGACTTTCGCCGCGACATCTATCCGGGTGACGGTGTTCGGATTCTGTTCGAACGGCTCACGTCGAATCTGAGCGACACGAAGCACGGGCGGATAGTGGCGGCCAACGTCGAGAGCCGGGGCGTCGAGCACAGCGCGTACGTGATGACCGGCGAGGACGGTCGCGACCTGTACTACGACGCCGAAGGACGGTCCATGCGACGGGGATTCAAACTGTCGCCCGTGTCGTACCGCCGCATCTCCGGCCGGTTTACGAACAACCGCTTCCATCCCATTCTGAAGCGCAACCGGCCGCATCTCGGTATGGACTTCGCCGCGAACCGCGGAACACCGGTGACGCCAACCAAGGAAGGAACGGTGACCCGCGCGGGTCGCTGGGGCGGCTACGGGATCATGGTGTCGATCCGGCACGTCAATGGCATCGAGACGCGCTACGCGCATCTCCGTGGCCTGGCCCGTGGGATTCGTGTCGGGAAATGGGTCACCACCGACGACGTGATTGGGTACGTGGGGTCGACCGGTCTCGCCAACGGGCCGCACCTCCACTACGAGTACTTGAAGAACGGGCGCCAGCGCGATCCCCGGAAGGAACAGCGTGCATCAGGCGATCCGGTGCCCGAAGACCGGCACGCGGAGTTCGAGGCACTCAAGGCTCGCTACGATCGCCTGCTGGCGTCCCGATCGATGGCTCTGGCGAGCAACGAAATCGACTGACCGCTTCCCGAGACAATCACATATGGACATCTATCCGGCCATTGATATCAAGGGCGGCCGCGTGGTGCGCATGATCGAAGGTCCGGGTCGTGATGAAACGGTCTACGGGGACGACCCATATGCACAGGCACAGACGTTTGTCGAGGCGGGTGCCCGGTGGCTGCACGTGGTGGACATGGATCGCGCCTTCGAGACCGGCGAGGACAACACCGACTGGATACGCCGGATGGCGATGCTGGACGGCGTGCGTATCCAGGTTGGCGGGAACATCTCGGACGCGGCGTGGGCGCATGCCGCGGTCGAGGCCGGAGCGGATCGCGTAATTTTGGGTACCGCAGCAGCCGTGGAGGGGCACACCTTCGAGGAACTCGTGGACGACGTGGGCGCGGCACGGTGTGGTCTCGCGATCGATGTGCGAAAAGGGGAGGTGGCGCTCCGCGGTCAGCGGGGTCCGCTCCGCCAGAACGTCGAGAGGATCGTGAACCGTGCGCTCGACCGCGGGGTACGGATCATCGTCTTCCGCGATCTCGACCGTGACGGCACGGTGACGGGCGCCGACATCGACGGCGCCAAGCGTGTGGCGGCGACCGGTGCGCAGGTCATTGTCGCCGGCGGGGTTCACGGTCTCCAGGACATCCGCGCCGCGCGCGAAGCCGGACTCACCGGCGTGATTGTGGGCCGCGCGCTGTACGAACGGTTGTTCACGTTACAAGAGGCGCACGCATGTTTGTTGTGATGTTGCCGTTGGTGGCGGTGCTCGTGCTTGCCGTGTTCGTCTACGTAGGGCGAGAGCGGATGGGGCTCCAGGGTCTCGGGATGGCCGCGCTTCGGACGGCGGGGTTGGGCGCCGTGATCGTCCTGTTTTTGAATCCGGGTCGCACGGTCCGTATCGCCGGGGAAGCCCCCGTCGTACTGCTCGACGCCTCCCTCAGCATGGCCGCGGCCGGGGGGCAGTGGCAGGCGGCGCTCGACACCGCACGGTCGCTTGCGGGGACCCGAGGTATGGTGCTCCGGTTTGGGTCGGCCACCGCGCCGTTTGACACCGCGTCTCCCGTCGACGGTGGTTCACGCCTCGGCGGCACAGTGGGCGTCGCGCGCGCCCGCGATCGGCCGGTCGTAGTCGTCACCGACGGCGAGATCGAGGACGTGGAATCGATCCCCGGCTCGTTGCTCGAGGGCGTGGTGTTGGTCGTGTTGCCGCGAGACACCGTGGTCAATGCGTCGGTCATCACCGTCGAAGCCCGCCCACGCGCCGAGCGGGACGATTCCATCCGCATCGAGACGGCGATCGGCCTGTGGGGCGTCGATACCGAAGTGGAGGCGCGGCTCGAGGTGTTCGAAGCCGGCCGTCGCCTGGCAAGCGAAGCAACGACGCTCCTCCCGGTGCCGAGCATTGCGAGACGACGACTCATACTTCCGCCGGGGACACTCTCCGTGGGACTTCATGTCCTCCGGGTGCGCGTCACGGCGCCCGGCGATCGGGAGCCGCGGGACGATGAGCGGCTCGTGGTAGTCGAGGTCTCGGAACAACCGGGCGTCGTCGTCATTGCGGACCCGCCCGATTGGGAAGGCAGGTTTCTCGTCAGCGAACTGACGGACATCGTACGGAGTTCGGTGCGGGGCTATGCCCGCATTGCAGGCGATCGGTGGCTCGACATGACGACGCTCTCTGCGATCGCCGCGCCGACCGTCGTGCGCGCGGCGC
>JBFIZG010000100.1:0-10260 GCA_041604955.1 Gemmatimonadales bacterium
CCGGGGAAAACCCCTGTCCCTCGACCTCCGGCTTCGGCTGACGCAGGTGGGTCTGTTCGTGCTCCTCGGCATCATGGTGTTGGTGATCACCAACGACCTCTGGCGGGTCTTCACCGGATGAGGCCGGACAGCGCCTGCCGTCCCTGGGGTTTCCACGGCTTTACAGAGCCGCTGCGGGCAGGTAAAATATTGTGTTGAACTAGATTAAGACGTTTACCGCTTTGAGGCCCGAGAATAGATGAGTATCAACAAGGAACCGGTGGTTCAGAAGCACCAAAAACACTCGACCGATACCGGTTCCACAGGCGTCCAGATCGCGATTTTGACCGAGCGGATCAACGCCCTCACTGATCATTTCCGCCAGCACAAGAAAGACCACCATGGGCGTCGCGGACTCCTCTTGATGGTGAGCAAGCGACGTCGGTTGCTGGATTATCTTCGTCGGAGTGACCTAGAAGCCTACCGAGAGCTCATCGCCGAGCTGGGGCTTCGTTACTAGGTCGCCACGATGACACTTGTTGGTTCGAGGCGTCCGGGATGAGCACCCCGGGCGCCTCTGCGTATTGTCAGTTGCTCGAATAAGGAACACCATGATTCAAACACTGGAACGCGATTTTGCCGGCCGTCGATTCCGTCTGGAAACGGGACGGATGGCCAAACAGGCGTCTGGCAGCGCCGTCGTACAGCACGGCGAGACCATGGTCTTGGCCGCGGTGACCGTCTCCGACAAGGAGTCGCACCTTCCCTTTTTCCCGCTGACGGTCGAATACCGGGAGAAGACATACGCCGCGGGCAAGATCCCGGGCGGGTTTTTCAAACGGGAAGGGCGGCCGGCCGAGCAAGAGATTCTTGCGGCCCGTCTCATCGATCGATCGATTCGGCCGCTGTTTCCCGAAGGGTTTCGCAACGAAGTGCAAGTCTTCGTCTACGTGCTTTCCGCGGATCAAGAAAACGACGCCGACGTCATAGGCCTGACGGCGTCGTCGCTTGCGCTTGCGCTCTCGCCGGTGCCGTGGAACGGTCCGGTGGCGGGTGTGCGCGTCGGACGGATCGACGGGGAATGGGTATTGAACCCGACCTTTCAACAGCTCGAGCTGAGCGATCTCGACTTCGTTGTTGCCGGACGAACGGATTCGGTGATGATGGTGGAGGGCGCGGCGCTCGAGATATCGGAGTCCGAGGTTGCCGACGCCATGGAGTTTGCGCGCGGAGGCATCGCCGAAGCCATCGCCATGCAGGCGGAGATCGTGTCCGCGGTCGGCAAACCGAAAATGGAATGGACCAAGCCGGAACCGCCGGCCGACATCGTGCAACGGGTCAGGGCGTTGGGTGAGTCCAAGGTGGCCTCGGCGCTCAACCGCCCGGAAAAATCCGAACGCGCGGCGGCGCTCAAAGCGGCGAAGAGTGAGGTCGTGGAGCTCTTGGCCGAGGAATTTCCGGAGAACCTCTCGGACGTGAACCGCGAGCTTGGCGAGATCGAGTACCGATTGATGCGACAACAGGTGCTCGAACAGGGTGAGCGCGTCGACGGTCGGGACTTGGATACCGTCCGCCCGATTTCATGCGATGTCGGCGTCATTCCGCGCTCTCACGGGTCCGCGCTATTCACGCGGGGGCAGACGCAGGCGCTGGTGAACGCCACCCTGGGCACCGTTCGGGACGAGCAGCGGATCGACAACATCCACGTGTCCGAAGAGACGACCAAGAGTTTCATGCTCCACTACACCTTCCCGCCGTTCTCCGTTGGTGAAGTGCGAATGATTCGGGGCGTCTCTCGCCGGGAAGTCGGGCACGGCAACTTGGCCGAACGCGCGATTCAGGGGTTGCTTCCCCCGTACGAGGATTTCCCCTACACGATTCGGATCGTTTCCGAAATCCTGGAATCCAACGGATCGTCGTCGATGGCCAGCGTGTGCGGCGGTTCGCTGGCGCTGATGGATGCCGGCGTCCCGCTCAAGGGGGCAGTTGCCGGCGTCGCGATGGGACTCGTCAAGGAGGGAGACCGTGTCGCCGTCCTCACGGACATCTTGGGTGCGGAGGACCACCTCGGGGATATGGACTTCAAGGTCGCCGGGACCCGCGACGGTGTGACATCGGTCCAGATGGACATCAAGATCGAAGGACTCTCGATCGACATCATGCGCGATGCGCTCGCGAAAGCGAAAACGGCGCGGTTGCACATCCTCGGCGAAATGGCGAAGACTTTGGAGCAGGGCAGGAGCGCCCTGTCGAAATATGCTCCACGCATCATCACGGTGAGCGTCAAGCCAGACCGAATCGGCGACATCATCGGCCCGAAAGGCAAGATCATTCGTGGGATCCAAGAGCAGACCGGCGCGGAGATCAACGTCGACGATGATGGCACTGTGACCATATCGTCAATCGACGGTCTGGGAGGAGAGCGCGCGCGCCAGATGATCGAGGCGATCGTCGAGGAACCGGAGATCGGCAAGGTATATGAAGGCACGGTCAAAAGCACCACAGCGTTTGGCGCTTTCGTCGAGATCATTCCGGGTGTCGAAGGACTGCTGCACATTTCCGAGTTGCAGCACGCGAGAACCGAGCGTACCGAAGACGTGGTCAAGAAAGGCGACACCGTTCAGGTGAAGCTGTTGGAAGTCGACGGGCGCGGAAAGATGCGTCTCTCACGTAAAGCGTTGCTCGAAGAGCCCGAGAAGGCCGAACAGCCCAAGTAGCCGCTCGATGGACACGGTCAAGCTCGACGAGCGGCTGCACCGGACCGACGCTTCCAACGGTCTCGTGGTGTTGTCCGAAAAGCTGCCCGAAGTTCGGTCGGTGGCAGTGGGGATGTGGATCAAGTCCGCGTCGGTGCACGAGTGTCCCCAAACGATGGGTGTGTCGCACCTCCTCGAACACATGGTGTTCAAGGGCACGACGCGCCGCAGCGCTCGGGACATCGCGCTCGAACTGGAATCACGCGGCGGGTCACTGGACGCGTATACGTCTCGCGACCACACGTCCTACCAGGCGCGCGTGCTCGACGAAGATCTTCCTCGGGCGCTCGACGTGCTGACGGACCTCGTCAGAAACCCGGTCCTCCGCGAAAGCGATCTCGAGCTCGAGCGCAAAGTCGTGCTCGAAGAGATCAGTTCGGTGGAAGACACGCCGGATGATCTGGTGTTCGAGCTGCACGCCAAGACAATGTGGCCCGACCATCCCTACGGGTTCTCGATCCTGGGGACGCCCGATACCGTGACCAAGCTCAAGACCGACGATCTGCGCGCGCTACACGCTCGCGCGTACCACCCGCGTCATGTCGTGATCGCTGCCGCTGGCAACGTCAATCACGATCTGTTGGTGAAATTGCTGGCAAAATGTGGGTGGTATACGTTCGATTCCGGTCCGGCCGTCCCGGAAATCGGCCGAGTTCCCGCGGCGGTGGCCACGACGCGCCGCGTGCCACGGGAGACGGCGCAGACGCACATCGTGATGGGTGTTGAGACCGTTCCCTACGCAGACGAGCGGCGCTACCCCCTCATGCTCCTCAATACGGTCCTCGGGTCCGGCATGTCAAGCCGGCTGTTTCAGCGGGTTCGCGAGGAGTTGGGATTGGCGTATTCCGTGTACTCCTACCAATCGTTCAACCGAGCGACCGGAGTCGGGGGAGTCTACGTCGGTACTCACCCGAGCAAGGCGGCGCGGGCGGTGGCGGCGATCGAACAGGAACTCCGGTCACTCGCGCGAACCGGGCTCAATGGCGACTCCCTCCCCGAAGCCAAACAGCAACTGAAGGGACAAGTCACGTTGTCGTTGGAGAGTCCCGCATCCCGAATGTACAGGCTGGCGACCGTCGCACTCTACGATCAACCCTACCGTACGATCGATCGTGTGTTGGCAGACATCGACCGGGTCACTCCGGACGAAGTCGCCGTGGTCGCCAGGGAATTCCTCGATCCGGAGCGTCAGACGGTCGTGTGGCTCGGTCCGAACTAACGGGTCGTCGTAGTCGGAATTACCCTCGTTCAACAAGGTACTCATGATCATTGGCGTTCCCACCGAGATCAAAGCGAACGAGAATCGGATTGCCCTCGTTCCCGCCGGCGCCGAGGCGTTGGTGTTCGACGGCCATGAAGTGCTGGTCCAGGAGGGCGCGGGCCTCGGAAGCGGGTTTGAGGACGAACGGTACGTCGAGGCCGGCGCGAAGATCGTCTCCAAGGTCGATGACGTTTGGGCCAAGGCCGACATGATCCTCAAGGTCAAGGAGCCGATCGAACCGGAATGGCCGCGTCTGCGCGAAGACCAGATCGTGTTCACCTATTTCCATTTCGCGGCGAGCGAGGAATTGACGCGAGCGGTCATGAAGTCGACGTGCGTGGGCATCGCGTATGAGACCGTGCAGCTCCCGTCGAAGGAACTCCCGCTGCTGACACCAATGAGCGAGGTGGCTGGCCGAATGGCGGTGCAAGAGGGTGCTCGCTATCTGGAAAAACATCACGGTGGCCGCGGAGTGCTCCTGGGTGGCGTTCCCGGTGTGGAACGCGGTGAAGTCATGATTCTGGGGGGCGGCGCAGTCGGTACCAACGCGGCGAAGATGGCGGCCGGGCTCGGAGCGCGGGTCGTACTGCTCGACGTGTCGCTGGAACGACTCCGGTACCTGTCCGACGTGATGCCGGCAAATGTGACGCTGCTCTATTCGAACCGTCACACGATTCTGGAACACCTTCCCACCGCGGACCTCGTGATCGGCGCCGTTCTGCTCCCTGGGGCGAAAGCGCCGAAGCTCGTGCAACGTGCCGACCTCGCCATTATGAAAAACGGAGCGGTGGTCGTCGACGTCTCGGTCGATCAAGGCGGTTGCATCGAAACCATTCGGCCGACCACGCATGAGAACCCGACGTACGAGGTGGATGGCGTGCTGCACTACGGTGTCGCGAACATGCCGGGTGGCGTCCCGCGTACCTCCACGCTCGCATTGACCAACGCCACGCTGTCCTATGCACGGAGGCTCGCGGCCAAGGGCTGGAAGGCCGCGTGCGCAGCCGATTCGGCGCTCCGCCTGGGGCTCAACATCGTACGCGGATCGGTCGTCTACCCCGGGGTCGCAGAGGCGTTTGGATTGGACCTCGCCAAGCCGGAAGATTTCCTCTGATCCCCACCGGTGTCGGATGCGGTAACTCGCCATCTTGTCAGAACTTAGGGCACCAGTTATGTTAGGCAACTCGCTATCTGGGCGCGGTGTGGCGCCTCGTTTGTGGCTTCCTTCACCTGATCGTTGATGCGCTGGCCGAAACTGTCACTCGGGTCTCTGCTCCCTGCAAACGAAATCGCAGTGGATTTGGGGACCTCGAACACGCTGATCTATGTCCTCGGGGAGGGGATCGTCCTCAACGAGCCGTCGGTGGTTGCCGTGGAACAGGCGACCGGCAAGATCAAGGGTATCGGGCTCGAGGCGAAACGGATGCTGGGCCGCACGCCCGAAGGCATTCTCGCGGTTCGACCGCTCAAGGACGGCGTCATTGCGGACTTCGACGTCACCGAGAAGATGCTTCGCTATTTTCTCGAGTCCATCATTCAGAAACACTTCTTCAAGGTGAAACCGCGGGTGATCGTCTGCGTGCCCAGCGGAATCACCGAGGTAGAACGGCGCGCGGTTCGTGATAGCGCCCACTCGGCTGGTGCGAAGGAGATCTACATGGTGGCCGAACCGATGGCGGCGGCGATCGGTGTCGGGCTACCGGTGGAAACCCCCACGGGCAACATGGTGATCGATGTCGGCGGCGGGACCACGGAGATCGCGGTCATCGCGCTCTCGGGTATCGTGAGTGACACGTCGATTCGTACGGGCGGCGATGAGCTCGATCAGGCAATTGTCCAATTCATGCGGAAGAACTACAATCTGCTGATTGGAGAACCGACGGCCGAAGCCATCAAGATCCAGATCGGGTCGGCGGCGCCCGTCGATGACGAAAAAGAAATGGACGCGAAGGGCCGGGACCTGGTCTCGGGAATTCCCAAGGTCGTTCGCGTGCACTCGAGTGAAATCCGAGAGGCGATTCAGGAGCCGGTGCAGCAGATCGTCGATGCGGTGCGACGTGCCCTCGAGATCACACCGCCGGAACTTGCCAGCGACATCGTCGACCGGGGAATCGTGATGGCAGGTGGTGGGGCGCTCATTCGCGGGCTCGATGTAGTTCTGTCGCAGGAGACATCGCTCCCGGTCCGGATCGATGAAGACCCGCTGACCTGCGTCGTCCGTGGCGTTGGCCGGATCCTCGACGATCCCGAAAAGTACCGTCCCGTACTGACAACGTAGGCGTCGTGAGCATCGCTCCCGAGCGGTTTACGGGTCGTCGCGATACGTTCGCTTTTCTCATCTGCCTCCTGCTGTCCATCGCGGCCCGTATTGCCCCCGTAGAGGTGCAGGACGCCGTGGTCTCCGGAATCACCAACACCGTCCTCGCTCCGTTTCTCGCGATTCAGACGCAGGCAACGGAACTGCGAGAGGCGCGAGGTGCGTATATCCGGCTGGTGGCGGAACGGGATACCGCCGCCATGCTGGCGTCGGCGCTCTACCCGTTACGTGAGGAAAACGAACGCCTTCGCAGCTTGCTCGATCTGTCGGCCCGGCTCGAGGTCGCGCACGCGGGGGCGGAGGTCCTTCGGCAGGCATCGGCGATGGAGGGGTTTACGGTGGTGCTGTCTGCGGGGCGGGATCGGGGCGTCGAGGTCATGGCCCCCGCGATCACGCCGGAGGGTTTGGTTGGTGTCGTACGAACCGTTGATGCCTTTACGTCGGTCGCGATCGTGTGGACGCATCCCGATTTTCGCGCGAGCGCAATGACGGAAGACGGTCGTATTTTCGGCATCATCGCTCCGATGGGAACCGAGGGAATGAACACCGTGCTCATGGAGTTGAACGGGGTTCCGTATGTGGACGAAATCCCGATTGGGGCGCGAATCTATACGTCGGGACGGGGCAGCGAACGAGGTGGCGTCTACCCGCGCGGCATCCCGGTAGGAGAGGTGATCGCAGTGGGAGAACAGGAGGAGGGGTGGTCGCGAACTTACATCGTGAGACCGGCGGTGCATCCCGGGGCGGTGAGACATGTCATCATTTTGAAATCGGACGCCACTGACGTGTCCCGTGCGTTTGAGGACCGTCGGTGAAGCGATATGGGGGACGGGGTCCGCTGCGGATGGCGGTGTTGCTCCTGTTCCTCGTGACGCTGCAGTTCACGCTCCGCCCGTTTCTCGGCAGCTCTCGGGTCGCCCCCGATTTTCTGCTCGTCGCGCTGCTGGTCTTTGCCATTCAGGCGCGTCCCGGACACGCGGCCATTGCAGGGTTTCTGGTTGGGGTGTTTGCGGACGCGTTGTCGCCGGCCGCGTTTGGAGCCGGCGCGTTGGCGCATACCGCCGTTGGGTATTTGGCGGCCTGGGGGAAAGCGGTGTTCTTCGCCGATCATCTCCTGGTCATCGCCGGGTTCTTCTTTGTAGGATGCTGGGTGCGGGACGCGTTGGTGCTGTTGGTCGGGAGACACGCAGAAGGATCGACATTGCTCTGGCAACTGGGGTTCTGGTCTCCCTTGATGGCGCTGACCACCGCCGTCACCGGAGTTGTTGTATTGTTCATTTTTCGCAGGTGGCTTCAAGTGCGGTTTAGCGAATGACGTGGTACGACCGGCACCGCGTGATGCGGCGGGCCGCCGCCGGCAGAACCCTCGTGTTCGCCATCTTCGGCGTGCTGACCTTGGTCTTTTTCCGGGTCCAGGTCATCAATTCAGGGCGGTACGCGTTGGAGTCGAAAGAAAATCGGCTGCGGCCGGTGCCGCTCCGTGCGCCGCGCGGACTGATTACCGATCGGAACGGGGCGATCCTGGTCGACAACGTCCCCGGGTACACGATCGCCGTGCTTGCGTCGGATGCCGATTCGCTGCGAGCGACGCTCGATCGGATCGCGACCATCCTCGACCTCGATTCCACTCGGATCGACGAGTTGGTCGATCGGTACCGACGCGCCCGATACGAGCCGGTCGTGATCGACCGGGACGTCCCATTCGAGTTGGTCTCGGTGCTCGAAGAATGGCGCGTGCTCATCCCCGGACTCGTCGTGGAGACCGAGCCCAAACGCCGGTATCCCTACGCGGATACGCTGGCGCACGCGATCGGCTACGTTGCCGAGATTACGGAAGAAGAGCTGAATTCGGAGCTCATTGCGGGCGCACGCAATGGGACGCTCATCGGTCGGTACGGCCTGGAGAGTCAGTATGACTCGGCGCTTCGCGGGGAAGACGGCGTGCGGTTCGTCGAAGTCGATGCCCTCGGCCGCGCCGTGTCGGAAGCCACCGGCGAGTCGACGCTCGAGGCCCGCCAGGGGGACACTATCCAGACGACCCTCGATCTCGACCTGCAGCGCTATGTCGCGGAGACGTTTCCCGCTGGACGTCTCGGTGCCGTCGTCGCCATGGATCCTCGGACGGGCGACATCCTCGCGATGTACTCGGCGCCAACGTTCGATCCGAATGCGTTCGTCGGCGGAATGGACGCCGAGGATTGGCAAGCGCTCTCACAGGCACCGGATAACCCGCTGTTCAATCGCGCCATCCAAGGGCTGTACCCGCCCGCGTCCCCGTGGAAACTCGCGGTCGCGGCAAGCGCGCTGCGCCGCGGGTTGGTGAACCCCGAGACACACATGGAGATTCCGTGTCGCGGCGGCCTCCAATTCGGCAATCGGTTCTTCCGGTGCTGGAGAGCGAGCGGGCATGGGGACGTCAACTTGATCGAAGCGATTCAGTTCTCATGCGACGTCTATTTCTATCAGCTTGGTTTGCGTCTCGAGTTGCCCACACTACTCCAAGACGCCAATCAAATGGGGTTTGGCGACCGAACCGGTATCGATCTCCCAAGCGAAGTCACCCCGGTCTTCCCGGCATCGACACAGTATTTCGATCGGAAGTACGGCCCGCGGGGTTGGACGCAGGGAGTCACGCTGAACCTCGCGATCGGACAGGGCGAAAACTCGCAGACGGTGCTCGGGATGGTGCGGTTCTATGCGATGCTGGCGAACCCGGAAGGAACCGCTCCGCCGCCTCGCCTCGTTGCGGTCGGCGCGCCGACGCCGCGTTCTCTCGGGATGGGTCGACGGGACCTTGCGGTGCTGCGTCAGAGTTTGCTCAGTGTGGTTGAAGAGGGAACCGCCGCGCGGTCCAGAATCGCTGACCTCCACATGGCGGGAAAGACAGGTACGGCGCAGAACGCCCACGGACCGTCCCATGGATGGTTCATTGGGTTTGCGCCCTGGGAGAGCCCCGAGATCGTCGTCGGCGCCATCGTAGAATTTGCCGAACACGGATCCGATGTGGCCCCGCTGGTCGCGAACGTGATCGGCCGGCACCTCTTGGGCGAAGACGCCCCGACGATTCGCGCCGGGAACCTCGACCTCATCGTGCCGGCAGACTCCGCGCCGGCTCCCATTCCGATTTTGCCGGATAGCTCTCTTCTCAGGCGCAATACCAATCGCGGGCGTTCGTGACGCGACGCGGTCTGGACCGACCTCTGATTGCGGCGGTTGCTGCCCTCGTGGCGGTCGGTCTCGCAACCTTGTACTCCGCGGGGCAAACGGACGTGCCGACTGCCGTGGCGGATATCTGGCAACGGCAGCTCATCTGGCTTGGGATTGGCGTGGTGGTCGCCGCCGCCGCGTTTCGATTCTCACCCCGCATGCTCGAGTGGCTCGCACCCACGCTCTACGTGTTTGCGATCGTCCTGCTGGCGGTCACGCTCGTGGTCGGGACCGGCGCGGGCGCTGCCGCGGGTACCAAGTCGTGGATTGCCATCGGAGGCGTTCGAATCGGGCAGCCGGCCGAACTCGCCAAGCTGGCAACGATCTTGATGCTCGCCAGGCACCTGAGCGGCCTTCGAGAGCCCCCCAACGGACTCCGCGCCGTGATGCCGGCGGGCATCATCGTGGTCATTCCATTCGCGTTGGTGGCGCTTCAGCCCGATCTCGGCAGCGCGATCGTCTTTCTGGGGATCTTCTTTGCCGTGCTGTTCTGGGGAGGGGTGAGTCCCGCGTGGCTGCTTCTCCTCGCGTCGCCGTTGATCAGCTTGATGCTTGCGTTTTCGACGGTGTATTGGGGGGCCTGGATCGTCATTCTCACGGCCTTCATTATTCTGATTCGCCCGTACGTGTTGGAAGGATTGGTGCTCTGGGGAGCCAACACGTTGATGGGTGTCATCGCGCTCGGTCTCTGGGAACAACTGAAGCCGTATCAACAAAACCGTCTCCTGTCGTTTTTGAAC
>JBFIZG010000101.1:0-10246 GCA_041604955.1 Gemmatimonadales bacterium
GGGTCCACACTCACGGTGTCTCACACAACCACAGGCACGGACCGGCTCATGGTCGTCGGCGTCACGATCCGAAATGACGACGATGAATTCGTCACGTCGGCGACCTATGACGGCGTGAATCTGACGCTTGTGGGAACGGTCCAGCGCAATCAAGATGCGCGCGTCGAAATCTGGCGGCTTGTCGCGCCTCCGACCGGCACGCACGACGTCGTCATCACGTTCAACAAGGACCTCAAGAAAGCCGCCATCGCGGGTGTCATCACCTTCATTGGCGTTGATCAGGCGAACCCGATCGGCGGCTTTGCGTCTGCCAATGGGGACTCGAAGGACGCCTCGGTCAACATCAACTCGGCATCCGACCAGCTCGTGATGGGCGTGATCTCGGCGAAGAACCCCGCGACCCTCACACAGGGTCCAGATCAGATCGAGTGGTGGGATCTTCAGGCCAAGAGCGAGGAACCTCATTCGGCAGGGAGCACCCAGCCGGGAGCCCCATCGGTAACGACCTCCTGGACCCTCGGAAAAAGCGAGAAATGGGCGCTCGCTGCCGTCACGATCCGAGAATCGGCCAATCCGCCACCTCCTACTGGGGAATACATCGACGAAGTCTCGACCGGGACGACCCAGGGATCAGTCCTCACGATCCCGCATACGACTTCGGGGACCGATCGCCTGATGATGGTCGGCGTGTCCATCAACAACGACTTCTTCGAGACGGTCTCCTCGATTACGTACGCCGGCGTCAACCTCACCCTCGTGACCACCCGGACGGAGGAGGATGACGCTCGTGCCGAGGTGTGGCGACTGATCGCGCCCCCCACCGGCACCCACAACGTCGTGATTACGTTTTCAGCGGCACCCACCCGGGGCGCCGTCGCCGGGGTCATCACCTTTACCGGCGTCGACCAGAGCAATCCCATATCATCAGTCCAGACCGCCGAAGGGACGTCTACAAACGCGAGTGTGACCGTGTCCTCCGCCGCGGATGAAATCGTGCTTGGAGTCATCGCGTCCGAACAGCCGCTGACCATGACGCCTGGGGTCGGTCAGATCGAATACTGGAATTTGGACATCAACGATAACCGGGCGCATGGTGCGGGCAGCACTGCGTTCGGCGCTCCCAGCGTGCCGATCTCGTGGGCACTTGGCAACGCGACAGACTGGGCCATCATCGGACTGTCGATCCGGAAACGTGTTTGCACCGGCGCGGTTGCTACCACCGCCGCGGTTGCCGCGGCGACGCACCTCCCGAGCAACGGCGTCCAATATTCGACCGACTTCACGGTCACGAATACCAGCAACAACCTCGACGATTTCGACCTCCTGTCGAGTCATCCCGGATCGGTCATCAACTTCGTCTCCATCACCGGCCCCTCCGTCGTGCAGGGCGCGGAACCGGACAGCGCCTTCCTCGAAAATCTGGGAACCGGTGATTCCTCGGTGGTCACGGTCACCTACCTCGTCCAGGACGTGCCCGCGAGCACCGCAGACACGCTGTTGCTCTCCGCTCGCTCTCGGTGCAATCCCGCTTCCAGCGACGCTGCTCAAACCGCGCTCAGCGTAGTCCGGCCGCTCATGAACACGACCCGGAACGTACAGCCGGTCGACGACGCCGAAGCCACTCCAGTCCCCGGTATCGAACTCGTCTATACACTCATCACGACCAACGAAGGAACCGACGATGCGTACAATATCGTCATCGTAGATTCCGTTGCCGCAGAAGTGCAGTTCAAGATCGGTAGCGTCGTCAGCCAACTGCCGGCCGGAATGAACGCGCTCGTCGAATACTCAAATGACGGCGGCGCAACGTGGAGCTACACACCGGTGTCGGAAGGGTGCGGTGCCCCGGTGGATTACGACGACTGCATCACCCACATCAGATGGAGCCTCCAGAGCGCGCTCGGTTCCGACGCGCCCGATAACACGGCTCGAGTGAAGTTCATCGCGCGTATCGAATGATTGACCACGCGACCGTGTCGCGCATCTGCAGCAGCACCCGCTACAACTGCTCGGTCGCCACGTGTACAGGCCCACCGTTCAACACCCCGACGGACTGATCTCCCTCTAGCGACGCCCAAGTGCATGGCCCGACGCACTTGTGATCTAGAACACAAACCGGCACAGACTTTGCTTCCCCAGTCTACATCGAAGTATGCAAGGAATGGCAGTCGAACACTTTTGAGTAGGAAACCGCGATGAAGCGTTGGCAACAAATCGGACTCGCAATCATGACCGGTGTACTCGCAACAGCTCCAGTGCACGCGCAGGACGCCGTCCGTCCCAAGGCGCTGTCCATAACAGCAACGATCATTTCCGCCGCCGAGTCTGCGCAGGACGCGGACAAGTCAGCGCTCCATCCAGGCGATGCGGTTCGCTACGAACTGGAATTCACGAACGTCGTGGACGTTCCCGTCCAGAACGTCGCATTCACCGATCGCATCCCGCATGGTCTCGTCTACGTTTCCGGTTCGAGCGCCAGCGACGGCACAGATGTCACCATCGAGTATTCCATTGACGGCGGAGCGACATACCACGAAACACCACTGATCGACACCGTCGTCGATGGGGAGCGTGTTCGTCGGCCTGCGCCTCCACAGTCGTACACTCACATCCGCTGGCTCGTTAGGGATGTCATTCAACCGCGCGCGAAAGTCACCGCAGAGTTTCGCGCGCGGCTGCCCAATCGCACACCATCGAAAGACTCAGACAGTAGTCCGATAGGGAGGGACGGATGATTCGTCGAATGTTGCTGGCCACGACCCGCATCGCAGTGCTCGTGGGTCTGACGGCCGGCTCGGTGACCGTAGGAACGGCATCGGCGCAGACACCGGAGGGGACAGTCATCGCCGATACCGCCACGGTGAGCTGGACGGACGCCAACGGAAACACGTACGCGCCCGACAGCGCAAGCGTTTCCATCACGGTGGGGTTCAGCGCCGGAATCGATCTCATTGTCGCTTCCGCCACTGCCACGCCCGCGACGCCGAGCACGGATGACACACTCACGTTCCGCGTCGCCAACATCGGAAACGGTACCGACTCCATTGTCGTTGCCGAATCCATTACAGGGGCAGGCGGGGTCATCACGGTCACGGGATATCGGCTGAACGGAGGCAGCACCTACGGGACGCTCGCCGCCTTGAACGCCGATCTCTCCCAAACCGCAATCGCGATGCTGGACACCCTGGTCATTCAGGTGATCTACGATGTTTCCGCGGGTGCCGGTGGTGAAAGCGTCACCTACGCGATGACCGTCACGTCGCGGCGCGACAATACCGCATCGGACAACGGGAGTACCGTCATCACGCCCAGCGAATCGTTTGCGGTCGACGTCACCCCGACGGGAGGTCAGAACGTCGAAAAGCTCCCCAGCAACGGAACGATGTATTCGTTCACGTTTACGGTCACTAATAACGGTACGGGGACCGAAAGCTTTGATCTGTTCGGAACCAGCCCCGGGTCAGCTGTCATCACGGTTGAATCCGTCGGCGGTCTCTCCGGTGATAGCACTCGCGTGTCCGACCTAGGCGCCGGCCTCTCGCAGAACATCGTCGTCGAATACACGGTGGCCAACGTCGCCGCCGGAACGACCGACACGCTGACACTCACCGCGCGCTCCGTCTCCGACCCGGGTACGACCAGCGCCGGATTCATGGACCTCACGGTCGTCCAGCCCAGTTTGGTCATCGCGAAGCAGGCGTTCCGCGACGACAAGGCGACACCGATCGGCGGGGGCGAGGAAGTCGTGCCCGCGGAGTTCATTCAGTACAGGGTCACGGTCACGAACAACGGCAATGCACCCGCGCAGAGCGTCCAGGTGGTCGATGCGCTGCCTCCCCAGGTGACCTACCAGTCGACGAGCGATCCGGCCGGCGGGTGGTCGATTAGTGAAACGGCCGGCACCGTCACCGCAACGCTGAGCCAGGCGCTCGAGGCAAGCGGTGGAACCGCGTTCTTCTGGATTCGTGTCAAGGTCGACTAAACGTGTCCAACTCCATCTGGTGGCTCCGGGCGATGTACCGCTGGGGGCGTTGCCAGCGGCACATCACGGCTGCGCGTCGCAGCGTGTGCCTGTTGATGGCAGCCATCGTTATCGCGTCAACGGCGGTGGCGCAAACGCCTGCGGGAACGCAAATACGCGCTGCCGCAGAAGCCACGTATGAGACCCCGAATGGCATAGCACACCGGGTCGTCTCCGACACCCTCATCCTGGTCGTCGCCCAGGTAGCGGGTGTCGATCTCGAGGCTCCGCAGACGAAGACCGGCAACCCCGGTTCGACCATTCTGTTCGAACACACCCTCACCAACGTCGGGAATGGCACCGACAGCGTGTTGGTTGCGGCCATCTCCCGCCGCGGCTGGGCCACCCAGGTCTTTTTCGTCTCGCGCGAGAGCGGTGGCTTCCAACAGCCGGAACCGCTGAGCGCCGGCCGTGCGGTTCTTGCAATGGGCGATACGATCGGGGTCCTGATCGCCGTGACGATCCCTACATGGGAAACGATCAGCGGGCCCGCCGATACCGTGTCCGTCTTGGCGACCAGCCTCTTTGACCCATCTGTGTCAGACGGCCTCGACAATTTCATTGCGATCACCGACCCCGGCATCGTCGTCACGCTGGAGAAGCAAGTCGATCGTGCAACCGCCACGATCGGCGACATCCTCACGTACACGATCGAATACCGAGCGACCGGCCCGAACAGCGCAAGCGACTTCACGATCAGAGACGCCATCCCGAGTGGCACCTCGTACGTGCCGGGCACCCTCTTCTTGAACGGGGAGCCTGTGACAGACGCTGCCGGCGACGACGTCGGCGCCTTCGAGACCGGAAGCGCCCAGGTCGTCTTCCAGATCGGCGCCATCCGGGGCGGCGACAGCGGCGTCGTTTCCTTCCAGGTGCGGATTGAGAGCTGAACTTCGCTCACACCGGCCGACCGCCGCCGTTTGGGCGGCCGTCTTGCTCTCTGTCGGGTGGACGCTGACGGGAGCATTTCTGGCACCTACAGAGCTCAACGGCCAAACCGTCGTGACCAACACGGCGTCCGCCACGCTACAAACGGTGACCGGTACCGATTCTATCACGTCAAATACCGTCGGGACCACGCTCGTGCTTCCCGACGTTTCGATCGCCAAGCGCCTAGACGGGCCGGCGGTTGCGCATATCGGACAGACCATAGGATACACGATCCAGTACGCAAACTCGTCCAACACAACCACTGCGCGAGGCATCACGCTTCGAGATACCCTTGCGTCACAGCTCGAGTTCGTGTCAGCCGAACCTGGACCAAGCGTTTTGGGCCAGGTGCTGAGTTGGGACATCGGCGAACTCACCCCCGGTGATTCGGCGGAAATTACGCTTGTCGTTCGCGTGCGCGGGGATGTGCAGGACACGGTAGAAATTCGGAACCGCGTCACCCTGACGGGACTCAATACCAGCGCTACCGCGGCTGTCGCCGCGCCCATACAGGTGGTGGGACTCAAGACGACCCAGCTGGTGCTCCGAAAATCGTCCGACGTGCTGGAGACCGGGATCGGAGAAGCCGTTCCGTATGCGGTGGTGCTCGAAAACACCGGTGCGTCACCGATTTCCGACTTGTGGATCTTCGACGAGCTGCCGCCGGGAACCAGATTCGTCGATAACAGCCTGAATGGCGCCAACTCATTCACCTTGAACGAACGGAACCTCGTCATTCCGGTGCCCGGAACGCTCGCCCCCGGGGCGTCGACAACGGTGCGATATGCCGTGGCCGTGATAGCCCCGACTGGTGACGTGCTTCCAAACCGGGCATACGCGACCGCCGAAGATGGATTCATCCGCTCAGAAGAATCCGTGGCATGGGTGAGAATTCGACAGCACTGGCCCATGGAGACGCGCACCGCGATCGGAAAGGTCTGGCTCGACACCGACCTGGATGGGGTCCAAGACGCCGACGAACCGGGTGTGCAAGGAATCGACATTTGGACCGATGACGGTGAAGTTGCGACGACGGACTCCGAGGGGAAATACTCGTTCCGGAACCTCCGGCCCGGACGCCACGCCTTCCGACTCGACCACCAGTCGCTTCCGGCATCGTACCAAGATAGGACCGTCGCGTCAGACGAGTTTCTGAAGACAATCGATGTCGACGGGTGGACGACGCCTCGCGTGAATTTCCGGGTGACGCCATCGACCGGCAGTGTCGAGCGCGTGCACCTGCCGATCACCGCGCGATTCAGAACCATACCACTCTGCCAGGACGTGTTCGCGCAGTTCCCAGAGGGAAAACCCATCGTCGTCGCGCATTTCCGGGAGGGAAGCGACGAACCACAATTTGTCATCGACCCGACCAAGAATCGCGATCGACTGTTCGGCGCAATGGCGGCATCCGCGGTCTGCCCCGTCGAGATCGCCGGCCATACAGACAAGACGACCGCATCCACTACGCACGCCGCCGACAGCAGCATTTCCGCCGCGCGTGCACGGGTGGTGTTGGAACGGTTTCGAAGCCTTGAACTGCTGGGCCCCTACGTCAGCATCCGCGGATACGGGGCGACCGAACCCGTCGCCGCTGGCTCTGACTTTCTCGCGCGGCAACTCAACCGTCGCGTCGAGCTCAGGCTGCTCCGCCCGCCTTCTGTCGAGTACCAATTGGAGATCGCGAACGACAACAACACGGCGCTCGAGGGCATCATCGCCAGTTTCGATCCCGTGGCAGATTCCGCAACCGTCCTGAACGGAGAGACGCGTATCGCCCAATTTGCCTCGGGGCCTGTGACCGTTCCGCGGATCGCGCCAGGTGGTCGTCTCACGATCAAAGCGTGGTCCGCCCGTGACGGTGACTCGGTGGCCGTGACGTTGAAATCCGATCTCCCCGCCGCCGCGCGCCTCGTCGCCACGGTCGACGACTCGGTCGAGTGGGATGAAGCGCTCGCCTACGTGCGCGCACCGTTCGATTCGCTTCCCGACCCCGCCACGATCAGGGGTGACGCACCCGTTGAAGTCGTGCTCGCGCCCGCGTATAGCGGACAGCGTCGGATGACGTACTCCTTGCCTCAGGGGTGGGAGCACGTCGCCAACGATCGAGGGGAGCTCGTCACTCCTGACGGCCTCGGACAAACGCAGGATCGCTCGGGCGCCTCGCTTTTATCGTGGTCGTTTACCGACACGCTGCCTTCACCGGTGACGCTTAGGCTTCGTCCGACTGGCAGCGGAGGTCCCGCGATCCTTCAGATTCCGCCGCTTCGCACCACCGAGGAACGGGACGCCGAGAAGAAGCAGTCATTTGTCTCCGGTCCGGGCGTCCACATCTTCGATCCCGTCGATGGCCGCGTTTTCCCGAGCGACCGCGTCTTCATCGGCGCCCGTGGCGAGCCGGGCGCACCCGTCGCCTTGTTTTCGGGTGACTCGCTTCTCTCCGAGGGAACGGTGCGGGCCGACGGCGTCCACGACTTCATCGCGATCCCGCTGGCTCGTGGGCCGCACCGGCTCCGGCTCCGAATGCAGAATTCGTGGAATCAGGAACGGTGGGACAGCATCGCCGTCCACGTCACAGGACGACCAAACCGATTCATCGGGCCAGCCGCCCCCGTGCAGCTCACGGCCGACGGTCATTCGGTTCACGAGTTTCAAGTACGACTGGTAGATGAATGGGGCATCCCGCTGGCGACGCCAACGTATGTAACGATCGAGGCGGACGGAGCAGAACCAGCCGGTCCGGACACCGAAGCGACGTCGGTGGGGATGCAGGTGAAATCCGATCTGCAAGGCTGGGTCACCGTTCGGCTCAAACCGGGCCACGATGTCGGCACCGGCGCCGTCTCACTCACGGCGGGTGACGCGAGCGCAACCTACAAGCTCGAAATGCTGCCCGCGATCCGACCACTCATGGTGACCGGCGTGGGTCGCGTGGGCATTGGGGCTGCTCCAGACCCGTTCGGCGCCATCACCGCTCGTGGCCGCTTGGACGCACGCACCGCCCTGGTCATGAGTTACGATTCGCGGCTGTTGAACGCCGGACAGGAGGCGTTTGGTCGTTCGTTCGACCCGCTGGGCGATACACAGTATCCGATTCTCGGAGACGCCGGTCAACAGCGGAGCACTGGCGCCTCTCGATACGCCTTCTCGGCGCGAGTCGAGCGCGGATTCGATTGGCTGGCCATTGGCGACATCCCCACGACCGATTTCGCATCGGGTCTCAATCTCACGACGTACCGACGCGCGCTGACGGGTGGGGCGGTCCGTCTCACGACTGGCCTCGTCGAGTGGCGTGGGTTCGGAAGTCTCACGCGACGACAAGTCAAACAGACTCAGATTCGAGGCGCCGGTGCGTCAGGCCCGTACCAACTCCAGCAAAACATCATCGTCGGCACCGAAGAGGTCGCGCTTGAGACACGGGCCCGGGGAAACGCGCAACGCATTCTGACCCGTCAGGTACTCATCCGTTTCGTCGACTATCAGATCGATTACCAACGGGGGACCCTCCTGTTCAAACGGCCGGTCCCTGCTGCCGATCCACAAGAAAATCCCGTCTTCATTATGCTGACGTACGAGGCGGAGAGCGGTGGCGAACAGCGCATCGTCGGTGGACTTCGTGCTTCCCTCGATGCGCAGCAGTTCCTTGGGACAGGTTTGGACTCGCTTCGCATCGGCGCGACCGGTGTCAGATCGGATGACGGACAGGGCGCCCATACGCTTGCGGGCGTCGATCTTCGCGTGTTGCAATTTGGCGGACTCGACATCGGCGCAGAGATGTCGTATTCCAGCACGCCGGATTCCAGCGGCTTCGCGGCGGCGGTCGACGGCGGCCTGAAGCTCTTCAATGGCGTGGTCGACATCGCGGCGACCTGGATGAAGATCGATTCTGGATTTGGAAACCCATCCAAGACGTCGCTCCGCGGGGGAACCGAAGACATCAGCGTGAGCGGAGGCGTCCGCGCGGGCGCGAGCCAGTTCAAGGTCAGACACGAGCGACAGAGCTTCGCCACTCAGGGCGTCGAACGTCGACGTACCCATGCCGGCATCGTCCAGCATCTGGGTCCGACGTTGCAGGTCGACGCCGGCCACGCATCCGATCACTTCATCAACGGATCGGCGTCCGATCGCTCGCAAGCCGGGGAAGTAAAGCTGACGTGGACGCCAATGCCGGCGCTCAAGTTCTGGTCCGAGGGGCGCCGTCAGTTCGAGTATCACGGCAATGTCATCCAGCCCGATCACTTGTCTGCCGGCGCCGCGTTCCAGGTGACGCGCGCCGTAGCCGTCGAGGTTCAGCACCGGTACGTCTTTCCATCCAGTGAGGCCCGCTACGCCGTCACCAACCTCGGACTGCGGACGACGGTCGGGTCCGGCACTCAAGCCTGGGGGTCGTATCAGCTTGCCGGGGCCGCTGACGGTCGCTACAACGCCGCGGTCATTGGACTCAACAACCAGCTGCGTCTGGGCTCCGGGTTGACCATGAATGCGCTCTTCGAGCGACGAGACGGTCTCGGGCGGGCGTCAATCAACGATCCCATCCGAGCGCTGCCGTTCATCGAAGCCGAAGAGAACTATTGGACGGCGGGCTTGGGAATCGAACTCCTCCCGCCAAACGCGCCGTACCGGCTGACAGCGCGAGGCGAGTACCGAAACGGAGACATCCGATCGCTCCGACTGATGACGCTGGCCGGTGACGTATCGTTGAACCCGTCGTTCGCGGTGCTGTCTCGCCAGGAGCTATTGCATACCGAACAGCAGCTCTCCGGCTCATCGCAGTTGAGCCGGCGACTGTCGACTCTCTGGGGGCTCGCTTTCCGACCCGTCCAGTCGGACAAGCTCAACGTCCTCGCCAAGTTCCAGTGGGTCGATGAAACCAATCCGCTCGGAGGAGGCGTGCTCACGAGAGCCGGAACCGAAGAGCGGATGATCGGCACAGCAGAGATGATCTGGGCGCCGACCGGGCGCTCCGAGATCGCCGGCCGGTACGCGATGCGACGGACGCTAGCCGACGGTTCGCTCACCGACCAGGCAATCTCGAAACGAGAGTCATGGGCGGACTACGTCGGTGGTCGGTTCAACTTCGATTTCACGCCATGGATTGCGTTCAGGACAGAGGGCCGCTTGCTCCTCGAGCGTACCAGCCAAACCACGCGCTGGGATGCGGCGCCTTCGGTCGTGTTCCTCCCGGTGGCTGGCATCGAAGTCGGCAGCGGCTATCGGTTTGGGGATCTCCGCGATCCCGACTTCGCTGTCCGCGGGGGCCAGGGGTGGTTTGTGACGTTTGGCGCCCGCGTCACC
>JBFIZG010000102.1:0-10240 GCA_041604955.1 Gemmatimonadales bacterium
CCGCGGCCAAGGGCCCGTCATTCTCGTCGCGGAGACATTCCGGATGGGCGGGCATGCCACCCACGACGAGCAAGAGGCACGGGAGCTGATCCCCGCCGCCATGTTCGAGTCATGGGGTAAACGTGATCCCATCGGGCTGTACGAAGAGTATCTCATTCAAGACGGGGTCGACCGGACGGAGCTCGAACGCATCGAGGAGACGGTCACGGACGAGGTCGACCGCGGCGCGGAGGAGGCCCTGGCCAGCCGTCAGGAGAACATGCCGACCGGCGATACCGCGCTCGAAGGAGTGTACTCGGCCGCCCGGTGATCGGGTTAGGCGATGTTCAGCTCGCGAAGAGCGTCCGGAACGCCGTCCACACCTCGGGTATCGTGAACAGGACGACGGCAAGCAACACCGGCGGCGCGACGTATCGTACGAAGAACGCCCATGCCTTCCGTCCTCCAGGATTGTCGAACCCGAGGGCCAGCTCCCTGTCCGCCTCCGGAAGAATACGATACCCCACCAAGATGCTCGTGAAAAACCCGCCGATAATGAGGAGAAACACCCCCACGAATTTGTCGACTGCGCCCAGGAAGTTGAGGTTGAACGCCGAGGGTATCCCGAACAGCGCGATGACGAGACCAAAAACCACCGTCGCTTTCTGACGGGACCAGTCCCAGCTGTCGATCACCGCGCTCGTCACCACTTCCAGCAACGAGATTCCCGACGTCAATGCCGCAAAGAAGAGCATGATGAAGAAAGCGGCGAGCACGACGCGCCCGACGGTTCCGAGACTCTGGATTGCCGGTGGCATGGTGATGAACAGCGTGCCGACCGTGTTGTCGGCGATCGCTCCGCCCAGCCCGATGCTCTCCCCCAGGTTGAAATGGAAGATGATCGGAAACACGAAAAGACCCGCAATGAACGCGACCCCAAAATCCGCGCCCGCAATCGTCACCGTTTCCCGCGCGAGGTTCGTCTTGGACTTGAGGTAGGACGCATAGGTCATCAGCGCGCCCATACCGAGGCTGAGCGAGAAAAAGGCCTGCCCGGCGGCACTGACGATGATCTGTGGGTCGAGCAATTCCCCAAACTGCGGTTTGAGATAGTAGGCGTACCCAGCGCCTCCGCCGGACAAGGTCGTCGCCCAGATGGCGAGACCGAGCAGCAGCACGAACAGCATCGGCATGAGCGTGAGCGCCGCCCGCTCGAGCCCGGCCTTGATGCCGCGAACGACGATGAAGATGGTGATCGCCATGAAGAGCAGATGCGTTACCACCGCCGGTAACCCGGTTCCCACCGACATGAAGAAATCGCTTGAGAGCGCCGGGTCGGCCGGTATGGCTCCCCGAACGGCGTCCACGGCGTACCGCATTGTCCATCCCGCGATCACGGAGTAGTACGACAGGATCCCGAGACCGCAGAACGCGAACAAGACGCCGAGCGGCGCCCAGGCGGGTCCGCCGAGCCGTTTGACCGCCTGTACGGGCGAGACCTGCGTTAGTCGTCCCACCACGAATTCCGACGTCATCAACGGCATGCCGATGAACGCCACGAACAACATGTAGAGCAATACGAAGGCCGCGCCCCCGCCTTCCGCGGCGACGTAGGAGAAGCGCCACATGTTTCCAAGGCCGACGGCCGATCCGATTGCAGCGAGCACGAAGCCGGACTGCGAGCCCCACGATGCGCGTTCGTTTGAAGCTGATCCCACGGCCATTCAGCGACTCCTGGTGAACGTCATGGTTCGCGGCCAGTCGACCCGGCCATCGTTAGGTGGCTTGAAAAGATGACGATCGGACGGAAGTAGCGTCTGCAGGAGCGCGGATGGCGTCCCAGGCGCTCGCCAACACCTGCTGCGGTCCCTGGTGCTGGCCGCGCCATTCCCGGCTAGCCGCTCGCTTCAATACCAACTCGACCAGACTGAGCCAGGTGTCGGTCCATACCTGGGCGGATCCCGCTTTGACCAGACCTCCCGATTTCCCGGTCGCGATGATCTCCTCCAAACGGGCGCGCAACGCACGCTGGTCGCTTCGGCTCTTTGCGTCCAGTAAATCAGTGACGTTGGAAAAGAATAGCAGCTTGATGAGCGCCGGCTCGCGAATCGCCAAGGCATGCCATTCGGACGCCACCGCGAGCAGACGTTCGCGACAACCCAGCGATGGGTCCGACTCCGCCACAGCCGTTGCGAGCGTTCGCACGCCGGCCCGGTAGATCTCGTTGAACAGATGTTCCTTGCTTGCGAAGTGACGATAGATCGTGCCTTCGGCGATGCCCGCGCGTTTGGCGATCTGAGGTGTCGTGCTGCCGTGGTATCCGAGAGTCGTGAACAACTCCAAAGCCGCCCGCACCAGGCGGTCCCGCGTGCGTTTCGGGTCGCGTTTTCCCGGGGGAGCCGGAGCGTCGGCGGGTGGGTGAGGCATCACTCACAACTTTAAGCGCTCCCTGGGTCCTTGCCAAGGTGGTTAGTGTTCGGCGGTCGCCTCGGGAGGAGCCGGCGCGTGCCTGCGGCAGGGTTTTTGGGCGACGTATTCCCGGGGCATCGTAAATCGTTGATAACAGCTTGTTTCGTATGCAAGCGTCGATTGAAGGAGGCGTAGTGGCCGCACCCGGACGTGTCGATGCGAAACTGTGGCAGGAGGCCATCCCGTACACCGAATTCGTGGAGCAAGCCGAGGAGAACCGGCCGCTGTGGGAAGGAGTGTATCGGACGGCCAAAATCCCGGAGTGGGCTTTTACCCTGGCGTGCGACCGGGCTTCGGGCCATCGGCTGCTCGTGATCGTGGAAGATTGGTGCGGGGATGCCAGCAACACGGTCCCGGTGTTGGCCCGTCTCGGCGACGAAGCTGAATGTCTCGAGATGCGAGTCATCCTTCGTGACAAACACCCGGAGGTCATGGATCGTTATCTCACGAATGGTTCGAGATCGATTCCGATCGTGATCGTGCTGAACGAGAACTTGGAGGAGCTGGGACATTGGGGTCCCAGGCCGAGCGAACTGCAACAGTGGGTCATGGACAATCGTCGCCACATGGATCCCGACGAACTCTATCCGAAGGTCCGGCGGTGGTACGCAAAAGACCGCGGCGAGACCACGATTCGGGAGGTGCTAGGGATTCTGGATAAGGCGGCCTGACGCGGCCTCTCGAGTGGATCGCGATGGCGGTCGTGTCAAAAAGTCCATCCCGCGTGTCCGATCGGCCGCAACCCGTCTTCGGCCACGCCGAGGGTTAACCCGATGACACCCGACCGCCCAATAGTGGCGATCGCTCCGGCGCCACCCCCGACATGCAAGTCGTCCACCGTAACACGGAAATCCCCCGCGTCGAAGACGCGCCCGGCGTCGAGAAAGCCGAGAACCGATAGGCTGAATACCTTTGGCTCTCCGGCGACGCGATAGCGCAGGTCGATGTTGGAATAGAGTTTGTCGGGTCCGACGAACCGGTGCCAAGCGAGCCCTCTGTGGGATCTCGCGCCGCCAAGCCCCCCGTACGGCCGATCGATGGCGTCCGTCAGGTGGAGCGACGCGAGCGGCGGGGACCCGGTCATCGACTGCCCAACCACCCGCCCGGCGAGCACTAGGGTTCCGCTGACCGGGACGTACGCGGCCGCGGATAGGGTCTTCCTCGTGTAGCTCACGTCGCCTGCGAAAGTCGAATCGGCGATACCCACTATGGCTTGAAGCAACACCCCGGACGACGTGGTGACCTCGTCATCCCGAGTGTCAAAGACCAGCCCGAACCGCACCGTCGTCTCACCCGTGTTGATGCCGAGGCTTGGATCCGCATCCATCGCCAGCAAACTCGGTCCCGACAGCGTGTCGACTCGCCAACGCTCGGCGTGGAATCCTGCGAGCACGCGCAGCCCGGCCACCACTGCTCGTTGCACTTCGCCGCGAACAAACATCCGCCGAATGTCGGAGCGGTAGAAGTGTTTCTGGCTGTCGAAGACGTTGTCGCCGTCGAATTCGGTGTCGTTTCCGATCCCGAAGTAGTTGTGCCGCGCCAGCCGTTGAGCGTCGAAACTCAAGACGAACCGCCACCCCGGAACCAGATTTGGGAGCCGCGCCTCGGTGGTGACCTGTTTGCTGCCGGAGGTGGACAGCTGGCCGTCGATGGACAGCTTCCCACGATACGGCGGAGGATCGTCCCAGTCCTCAAACCCCGGTGGCAGCACCTGTTCGTAATAGAGTCCTGCCGTGAGTCCATTGCGCGACGTGTAGAAAATTTTTGGGTACGCGGCGCTGATCCAACTCGACCCGAGCGTCGGTAGGTTCAGCAGCTGCGCATCAACCGGAGTGACGACGGCGGCGACGCCGAAAAACGCGATCCACGGTAGCTTCACAGGTCAATCCTCAAACAGCGCGGCCGTGTCGCGGATGGACGCCGACGCGCCATCCCACACGGCATATCGGGCGGGACGCATCGAGGCGGCTCCGAACTCGCCCTGCTTGTTCACGGCGTAAAAGTTGAGCCCGAAGCGGGGACGGCCTTGGTCGTTCAGCAGACGCGGCTCGGTCGTGGCGACGACGCGGCGGAGCGTCTCCAGCGCCGCGTCGGCGGGTTTCATACCGCGGCGCATGAACTCGACGGTGAGAAACGCTCCGCACACCTTGATGTTTGCCTCACCCCGCCCCGTCGAACCGGCTGCGCCGATATCGTTGTCGGTATACTGTCCCGCGCCGATGAGCGGCGAATCACCGACACGACCGGGAATCTTCCACGCCAGACCGCTCGTGGTCGTTACCGACGAGACGTCGCCGTTCGTGTTCACGACGTTGCAGTTGATCGTACCGGTCGGGCGCGGCACCATGTTTTCCTCAGGGGACACATCAATCCAATCGTCAGTTGCACCGCGGTTCGCGCGCCACGTGAGCCAGCGCTGTCGGCTCCGCTCCGTGAGCAAATCTTCTTCTTTGAACCCGTAGGACAGGGCGAATTTCTTGGCTCCCTCGCCAACGAGAAAGATGTGATCGGTATAGAGAAGTACGTACTTCGCAACGACACTCGGCGTTTTGATGCCCTCCAACGCTCCAACGGCGCCGGCCCGGCGAGTCGGGCCGTGCATACACGACGCGTCGAGCTGAACCACGCCGTGCTCGTTGGGGAGGCCGCCGTACCCGACGGACGAATCCGCGGGGTCCAGCTCCTGGATCTTGACTCCCTCGATGGCCGCATCGAGCGTGTCCATCCCCTCCGCCATCCGCATGCCTGCGCGCTCGACGCAGCGAAGGCCGTTGCCCGATGCAACCGCAATGTTGCCATCCGGTCGCCGGGTGTGCACGGCGGGGCCTCGGAAACCCGGTTTCGTGCTCGCTGCGAAGGTGGCGGCGGTTGCGGCGCCGGTCGTGGCGCCCAGGAAATCGCGTCTCGAGATAGAGTCCGACACGGTGCACCTTCCTCTAGATTGTCGTGGAGTGCGATCGGCACGGCGAATTAACGGAGATTTTCCGGGCGATGTCAACTTGATTCGTCTGAGCCCGCCGCGTAGGTTCCCGCGTTCCGGCGCCAACCGGAGGGGACGTGATGGTATCTGTGGTGCTGCCAGTGTACAACGAACGCGGGAACCTGGCGCCGCTGATCGCGGAACTGACGGAAGCCCTTGGGAAACGACCGCGAGAAATCATTGCCGTCGATGACGCCTCGTCCGACGGCTCGCTCCAAGAACTCACACGACTCAGCGGAACGAATCCGACGCTGCGTGTCATTGCCTTACGGCGCCACGTCGGTCAGAGCGCCGCATTCGCCGCCGGGTTCGATGCGGCAGAGGGGGATATCATCGTGACGATGGACGCCGACGGGCAGAACGACCCCGCCGACATACCGGGGCTGCTCGACCAACTGGTCGACGGCTGCGCCGCCGTCGTTGGATACCGCATCCGGCGCTCTGACAATAGATGGAAGCGATTTCAGAGTGTGGTGGCGAACGGTGTCCGCAACCTGTTGACCGGCGACCGCGTGCGCGATACCGGCTGTTCGCTCAAGGTGATGCGGCGAGCAGCCGTGCGTCAGATGCCGCGGTTCGACGGCATGCACCGGTTCTTTCCGACGCTGATTCGACTGGGGGGCGGTGTGGTGATCGAGGCCCCGGTGACGCATCGGCCACGCCGCTCCGGGACGAGCAAGTACGGCATGTTGAACCGGATCTTCGTGTCGCTGCGTGACGCGATCGGCATCCGCTGGCTGCTCCGTCGGCCGCTCCGATACGACCTTCGAGACGACGTTCCATGAGCGGGGCCCCTCCACGGCGTCTCGACCCCGCGATCTTCAATCTTCCGGTCGACAAGATGCGAGCGGGGTACTACAGCGACAAATACTTCGTACGGGCCCGTGAAGTGCTGCTCGCAGACGGCCGGCGACCGCACGTCGTGATGCAGGTGTTTTGCAAAGCCCAAGCGTATCTGGGCGGTATCGACGAAGCGATCGCGATCCTGAAGCTTTGCTCATCGTCATGGGACGAGCTGAGCGTGCGGGCGCTGTATGACGGAACGCCGATCGAGCCGTACGAAACCGTGATGACCATGGAGGGTCCCTACGACGCCTTCGTGCATCTCGAAACGCTCTACCTCGGTGTGCTCGCTCGGCGTACCCGCGTCGGGACGAATACCCGCAGGGTCGTCGACGCGGCGAAACCCAAAGACGTCATGTTCTTTCCGGCGCGGCACGACCATTGGCTCGTGCAAACGGGTGATGGCTGGGCTGCGCATATTGCGGGCGCCATCGGGGTGTCGACGGACGCGCAAGCCTCGTGGTGGGGCAGCGAAGGCGTCGGCACGGTACCGCACGGCATCATTGCAGCCTATGGAGGCGACACCGTCCTCGCTTCCAAGAAGTTCGCCGAATACATGCCGGCAGACACGTCGCTCATCAGCTTAGTCGATTTCGAGAATGACAGCGTCGGTACGTCGCTCGCGGTGGCGCGCGCGCTCGGCGAGCGTCTCTACGGAGTGCGGCTCGACACGTCGGGAACGATGGTCGATCGATCGGTCATCGAGCAGATGGGCACGTTTCCACCGACCGGCGTGAACCCTGAACTCGTCTGGAACGTGAGGCGGGCGCTCGACCGGGAAGGGTTTCAATCGGTCAAGATCATCGCGTCCGGGGGGTTCACGGCCGAAAAGATCCGTCGGTTTGAGGACGCCGGTGTACCGGTGGATGCATATGGAGTCGGATCGTCATTGTTCGGCGGTCAGGGAGAGTTCGACTTCACGGCCGATGTCGTCCTATTGGATGGAAAGCCGTGCGGGAAGGCGGGACGGGAATATCGGCCCAACGACCGCCTCGATCCGGTTGCGTGAGGGTCGTCGGGCGGAGTAGCGCCCTTCCCGAGCGGCGAATAGCTTTTGATTACGAACCGTCGGACCGACTGAGGATTACCGATGCCGGGCTTGATTTTTTGGGATGTGGATACGCAGTACGACTTCATGCGCGCGGATGGCAAGCTCTACGTCCCGGGTGCCGAGGAAATTATTCCGCATCTCGAGCGGTTGTCCGAGTGCGCGCATCGAATCGGTATTCGCGTCGTCGCCAGCGCAGACGATCACACGGCTGGTGACCTGGAACTCTCGGAAACACCCGATTACGTGGAGACGTTTCCGCATCACTGTATGCGGAGCACGGCGGGACAGGAGAAGATCCCCCAGACCGCCCTGCACGACCCATTGGTCTTCCCTCCCACCGAGACGAGTGCGGGGCTGCTCGCGAGCCGTGTACGCGGACACCGTGGAGATATCCTGTTCACGAAGAACCGGTTCGACGTATTCAGTAACCCGAACGTTGAGCCCGTGTTAGCAGTGCTCGACCCTGACGAGATCGCGGTGTACGGCGTCGCGCTCGATGTCTGTAACCGGTTCGCCATCGAGGGACTCCTCGACCGCCGGCCGCAGACTCGGCTGTACGTGGTCACCGACGCCACCAAGCCGATTGTGGCCGACACTGCTGAGCCCCTGCTCGAAGCGTGGTCGCGGCGCGGCGCCCAATTGGTCACCACCGCCGACGTGCTGCAGTTCGCCGCCGGCAGGTCGGGGCTGGAGGTGCCGCACCGAGTATGAACATGCCCGATTTCGGGCGTTTCTTTCTGCCAGGTCCCACCGAGGTCCACCCCGAGATTCTTCAGGCGATGCTGCGTCCGATGATCCCGCACCGCGGTGAGGCAATGGCCGATTTGCTGCGCCAGATGGACCGGCCGCTCCGCGAGATCTTCAGGACCGAGCAGCAGGTGATCATCGGAACCGGACCCGCGACCGCGTTCATGGAGATGGCGGTGCGCTCCGGGGTGAGACGACGAGCCCTGTCGCTGGTCGGCGGCGCCTTTGGAGAGCGGTTTGCGAGCATCGTGGCGTCCTGTGGAAAAGAGGTGGTGCGCCTCGAGGTCCCCTACGGACAGACGGTCGAGCCCGACATGTTGTACGACGCCGTCGAGCGATCCGAGGTCGACGCGGTTACACTGGTCCACTCGGAGACGGCGACCGGGGCGCTGGCCCCGTTGGAGGCACTGGCGGCCGTGGTCCATGAGTTCGACGACGTCATGCTCTTGGTGGACGCCGTGACCTCATTGGCGGCCTCGCCCGTCGAGACCGACCGGTGGAAGCTCGACTTCGTTTTTTCGGGAGCGCAGAAGGCCCTGGCGCTCCCGCCCGGACTGGCGTTCGGTGCAGCATCCGATCGCATGGACGAACGTGCTCAGTCGGTTCCGGGGCGGGGCACCTACACCGATCTTTCGGCGTACCGGAAGGCGGCGGCGGAATACCAACCCACGAACACTCCGGCGATCTCGTTGCTCTACGCGCTCGCCGCGCAGTGCCGGCGCGTCGAGGCCGAAGGAGGCATCGAGGCCCGGTGGCGCCGACATGAAGAGATGCGAAAGACCGTGGAACGGTGGGCAGAAGGCCCCGGTGGAGAGTTGGGATTTGGGTTCCTCCCCCGGCAAGATCGGCGGTCGTGGTCGGTGTCGTGTCTCCGGGTTGCCGAGGGTCGGAGCGGAGGGAGACTCGCGAAGGCCATGAACGAACGCGGTTGGACGATCGGCGCCGGCTACGGGCCGCTCAAAGACACGACGGTTCGGATTGGCCACATGGGCGACCACACGGTCGACGAACTGCTTGCGCTGTTACACGTACTCGAAGGAGTGGCGACATGAGTCATGTCGTGGTGGTAGCTGACCGAATCGGCGAGGCTGGGCTGGACCTGCTGAGGTCCACCACCGGCTTCAAGGTCGTTTGTGCGGTCGGCAACCGAGAAAAACTGATGGCGGAAATACCGAATGCGGACGCGCTCATCGTCCGGTCCGACACCCAAGTGACGCACGATTTGATTTCCCGCGCATGTCGTCTTCGGGTCATTGCCCGCGCCGGTATCGGTGTCGACAATATCGACTTGGAAACTGCCACCAGGCGTGGGGTCGCAGTCGTAAACGCCCCGGGCGCCAACACTGTCAGCGCGGCCGAACACACTATCGCGCTGCTATTATCGCTTCAACGGCGCATTCCGTGGGCCGTGGCCAGCATGACGGACGGTGAGTGGGACCGGAAGCGGTTCGGTGGCACGGAGATCCGTGGAAAGACGTTGGGCCTCGTGGGGCTGGGACGCATTGGCCAGCTGGTGGCCACGTTGGCGCGGGCGTTTGGCGTTGAAATCGTCGCTCACGACCCGTACATGTCGGAGTCCCGCGCGCGCGAGCTCCGGATCACCCTGTTGCCATTGCAAGAGCTGCTGAGCCGAGCCGACATCGTGAGCTTGCATCTGCCGGTGACGAGCGAGACCGAAAAGTTCATGAATGCCGAACGGTTGGCCTTGATGAAGCCAACGGCCGTCTTGATCAACACGGCGCGTGGCGCGCTCATCGACAACGACGCCCTGCTGGCTGCCCTCGACGCAAAGCAACTTGCCGGAGCGGCGCTCGACGTGTTCGATCCGGAACCGCTTCCAGCGGATTCGCGGCTACGGACGTCCGAGCGCATCCTGCTCACTCCGCACCTCGCCGCGTCGACCGCGGAGGCACAGGAACGAGTGTCGGAGGAGATCTGCCGGACGGTCCGGAGCGCGCTTTTGACGGGCGACATCGGTGGCGCGGTAAACGTGCCGGGGATTACGAGTGAGACGTTGTCCCGTCTGCAACAGACGCTCGATCTAGCGCGGCGCGTCGGTCGGCTGGCGTCGACCATCGCCCAAGGCGGAGTCGAAGGCGTCGAGGTCTATTACGGCGGTGACGATCACGAGGCGCCAAGGGCGGTCATGCTCGCGGCGCTCGAGGGCATCC
>JBFIZG010000103.1:0-10214 GCA_041604955.1 Gemmatimonadales bacterium
GTGCGGAACGCCTGGACGGATGCGTGGTGAACGATCCCCTCACGCTCGGCGAGCTGATCGACCCCGGGCTCCTCACCGCAGTGAACGTGCCTGTCGAGATCGACCTCGACCAAGGGGAGCACCGCGGACATACGAAGGAACACGAGAACGGGGTGCCAACAGCCGTCGCGATGGACGTGGACGTGCCAAGGATGCGGATTCTGCTCGATCGCGTGTTCGGCTCGGGGTGGCAAGATCCAAGGGTGGAAGGAACCACATGAAGACGGGAACGGTGCACGTCGCCGTCATAGGAATGGGAGATATCGGCCGCGGCTGGGCCGCGCTCTGTGTCGCGGCCGGCTGGCCGGTATCGATCTACGACAACGAGGCACAGGCCTCGCACGACGCGCCGCAGGAGGTTTCGGACCGGGCCCGGGCGCTAGTCGCGCTCGAGCGCGCGACCGATCGGGACGTGGAGCGGGGCATCCGCTCGATCACCGTCGGCAAGAGCCTTCTCCAGGCATGCGGCGAGGCGCAGTGGGTGATCGAATCCGTCCCCGAAGATCTACGGCTCAAGCAACAGGTGTTCCAGGGACTCAGCGCGACCGCAAAGAAAGCGCGAGTCGTGACCAGCTCTACGTCTGGGTACGCCATCCAGGATATTGTTGCACAGAGCAACCAGAAAGAACGATGCCTCGTTGCCCATCCGCTCAACCCGCCGGAACTCATCCCACTCATAGAACTGGCACCCGGTCCCGACACGGATCCGGCTGCCATGGAGTTGCTGAAGGGTTGGCTGCGGGCGCTCCGCAAGATACCAGTGGTGATCAACAAACACGTTCCGGGGAACGTCGCGAACCGCATTGCGGCCGCTGTGTGGCGTGAAGCGATCGATCTGGTTTTGAAAGGCGTGATCGACGTACAAGACCTCGACCGAGCCGTGTCACTTGGGCCCGCGTTGGGATGGGCCGCCGGCGGGCCTCACCTCACATACCACTTGGCGAGCGGCAGTCAGGGAGTTTCCGGGTTCCTCCAGCATCTTCTCGGTATGTACGAAGAGACATGGAGTGACCTCGCGACATGGTCACACCTAAACCAGAAAGACCAGCAGAAGCTAACCCACGCCGTCGAGCGGGCTTACGAAGAGGACATCGAAAAGATCAGACGGGCGCGCGACGGCCGACTGGTAGAGATCCTACGCGGTCTCGAGCGAGCGCGCCTCCTCCCTCGATTGATGCCTTAGACGGCGACCAGTAGTCCCGTTCCGTACATCACGAGCAGCCCGGCAAGCACCCCTCCCGCGGTGAGCGGGCTCCAGCCGAGATCGGGCCGATCTTTCACGATGACACGATAGAGCGCGAGCACCACCTGTGCGATCGCACCTGCACCAATCGCGAGAAACAGCGTCGCGAACAACGGTGAATACGCCAGCCCCCCAATCCACGCGCCGAACACGGTCGGGACGCCTGCCAAGAGCCCCAACCCCACGAGCGTCTTGAGCTTCGGCCGGTCGGCCGCAATGGGCGCGACGATACCCAGTCCCTCGGTGGTGTTGTGCAGCATGAACCCGATGATGAGAAACGCTCCGATCGCGGCTTCGCCGAGCGCGTAGGCGGCGCCGATGGCGAGACCTTCCCCGAGGTTGTGGAGCCCGATGCCCAATGCGATCAAGCCGGCGACGGCCTTCCGCCCCTCGGCGCCGCCCTTGTTGACGGTTCTTCGGGAGATCATCTGGAGGAGCAGCAGTGTCGAAAATGCGCCGAGTGGAACGATGAGAACAGCCTGAAACGCTCCGGCCACCGATGCGGCCGCCTCGAACCCTTCATGCAACGCGTCCGCACCGAGAAAGATCAACAAGCCGATCGTCAGCGCGAGGGCAAAATCGATCCACCGCTTGTCGACGCGCCGGAGCAACGGATACCAGAACAGTCCAATCGCAACCGGTATGACGCCCACGTACAGCCCGATGAGACCGAACATGGCAAAGAACCGTGGCCCGGCAGCCGGTGTCTCCGTGGCGACCGCGATTTCGTGCGACAGCGTCACCCCGGTGGACGTCAACAAGGTGACTTCGTGCGCCTCGTCCTGCACCCAGGGATAGGGAATCGTGATAGTCGCGCGACCCAGCCTGGGAATGGTGGGCGACGGCTCGATGGTGAACTCCCAGAACGCTTCGTCGACAGACACTTGCGCCACGGTCACGGGATCCGGCCCGCCGTTCACGATGTTGAGCGTGATCAACGACGGTGCGAGCGTCACACGCTCGAATGTGAGTTCTTCGATGGGCGGAAGGCCCCGGCGGAGAAAGTCCAGAATCCCGGTGCGCACGAGCACGAGAGACAACACTGCCAGCATGAACACCGGCAAGAGGCCCCAAAACCAGAGCGGAGTCGAACGCTGCGTCATGCGGTCGCGTCTGCCACGTCGAAGAATCCCATCCACCCCAACTCGGCAAACTCCGACTGATGGGCGTGGAACATGAACCTGCCCGGCTTGTCGTACGTGAACTCCAGGATGTGGCGTTCCCCCTGGCACATCATGAGCGTGTCGGTGAATTCAGACGGTACCAGCGACGTCCCGGTGCGGTACACGTGAAAGAAATTCGCATGGAGATGCATGGAGTTGATCAGATCGAACTCCAGCACATTCACGAGATAGAGACGCTGCAGCTCTCCCCGGCGGACATGTATCGGCCGCTTTTGATACGCGAACGCCACGGTATTGGCCGCATACACTTCGTTGGAGCCATCGAAGTTGGTATCGAACCCGTTCATCACCATCACCATCTCCCTCGCCGGTGGACGACCCTGCTTGGGGTCGACGATAAACGTCCCGTACAGACCCTTGGCGATGTGTTTCTTGAGCGGCATCACGTGACAGTGATACAAGTGAAGACCAAACGGCTCCGCGGTGAACTCGTAGACAAAAGAGTCGCCCGGGCGAATCACCTCGAAGACACCGTCCATGTTCGCCGCGTGAAATCCATGAAAGTGGATCGTATGCGGATGCGCTCCGAAGTTTTGGAATCTCACTCGCACGAGATCGCCCTCGGTTGCACGGAGCGTGGGGCCTGGCACCTGGCCGTTGAACGTCCATGCCGGGTAAAACACTCCCGGCGCCACCTCGATTTCGCGGTCGATGGCCTGGATCTCATACTCCCGGGTCGTTTGTCCGGACGGCGTGCGTCCCACGACGCCGTAATCGAAATGCTCGAGGAAGATTGTCGGGTCGATCGATGCCTTTGAAACGTCACCAACCGTACCCGCTACCATCGGGTCGTGCGCGCGATCCGACATGCGCTCGGCGGCGTGGGCGAGCTTCCCAGTCGCCAGCAGCCCAGCGGCGCCCGTCGCGCCCCGCTTGAAAAGATCGCGGCGTGAGACACGCTTGAGCCAGTTCATTTAGCCGACCTCCCTTGGCGCGACCGAACAAAGCAGCGATTCAGCCAACTCGTGTCCCACGACTTGCTGCTTGGTGGGTTCACCCATCGAGATCGTGGTTGGGCCACGAAACGGTTGCCGCGCGAGCACCTCAAAGGACACACCAGGCTTGAGCCCCAACGAGGCCAAAAACCGGAGCTGCTCGGGATCCCGGTCGCTCACACGACTCAACTCGGCGACCTCGCCCACGGGTACCTCGGAAAGCGGTACATAGACCGGTACCTCGATAACACCGTCCTTTGTGGGGATGGGCGCACCGTGCGGGTCGTACCTCGGGTTCCCCAGAGCCATCGCCATCCGTTCCACCAACTCGTCCGAGACCGCGTGTTCCAGGCGTTCCGCCTCGTTGTGCACCGAGTCCCAGTCGTAGCCCAGCTTTGTGGTCAAATACGTCTCGATGATGCGATGTCGCCGCACCATGCGGAGCGCCGCACGTCGACCGGCTCCGGTGAGCTGCACCCCACGGTACGGCTCGTGTTCGACCAACCCGGATTCGGAGAGTTTTTTCATCATCCCACTGACAGACGGTGGGGCGATCTGAAGCGCATCCGCGATCGAACTCGTCTGAGCGGGTTCTCCGGACCGTTGGAGTTCGTATATGGTCTTGAGATAATCCTCAGTCGATCGACTCAAAAACTGCTCTTTGGCCGCAGCACTCACTGAAGCACCCTCAAAATTAAGGTGGCCTAAATTTTAAAGGAGGCACTACGAAAACACAAGGTCATGTCTCACAAAAACCGGCGGATCGGTTGGGTTGCTACCCTATGCTAAGCCTATGATAGGGCTGATGATACGCCAAGTCATGCCCCAAACGACGTGGGGGCCGATCACATAGGCGGGAACCTCCAGGGTTTGACCGCGTACCACGACTTCCCGTGACTGGGCGCTGGATTTGAGGGTGGAGAGGGAGACCCAGAGATGATGGTCGACTTCGTCGTTTTGGCGAATCGTCGGGCGGTCGGGCAGACCGAACACAAAGGGTCGGACCACCACGGGTGGAAGCGTTGGGGTTTGGGGTCGAAGGTCGTCCAACTCCCCGATGAGGTCGCCCTCCGCCAGCTCGATGCCGGTCTCCTCCCGAGCTTCTCGCTGGGCGGTCTCAAACAGATGCCCGTCGCTCGGATCTCTTCGCCCTCCCGGGAGGGCGATCTGTCCCGACCAGGGGTCGCCGGCGACAACGGCGCGCTTGATGAGCAACAGGTCGACGCCGTCCGCCCCGGGCGTCAACACCATGGCGACGGCCGCCGCGATGGTGTCGGCTTCGTGAACGCGGCGCGGTTTTTGGCCATCCAAGTGAGCGCGAATGGTGCTGAGACTCAGTCCTGACATTCCATATGTTCGCTTATTCGATTACTTGCGGCCTGAAGCGTACAAATCGTCGGCCCGGACGTACCTTTCGGTCCGGGACTTGCGTCTACACTTGCGTGGGAGCCTATATTGCCTGCGTCTGTGTTGCACCAATACAACGCCCAACCAGTCCGAGGAGGCATGATTCGTAACTTTGGTGTTGGAATCGTCGCTTTGGCGACCATCGCTGCCGCCGGTCTCGTGTGGCGACGCCGTCGGCTCGTTTCGGCATCGGGCATTCCCGGTGTGCTCCGCAAGGTAGAGGCGCTCTACACAGCCGGACTGTAGCGTACGGTTCGGCCGCCGGCCGCAAGCCGGCCGACCGAAAATCAAGATCCGTCACAGAAGGTGGCGGACATACCAATCGACCGTGGCGTCCATCGCCGCGCGCAATTCAGGCGTTTCACCCGCCCACGGGTGACGCGCCCCAAAGGTGTGAGACCCATCGGCAATAATGCGCAACTCGGTGACATTTTCTCGAGCCGCAGCGTTCAGTTTTCGGGCGTCTGCAACTCGCACGGCCTCGTCATCGGCCCCGTGAACGATCAGCCAAGGTGTCGATATCCTGGCGGCGACCCGCTCGATGTCGAGCGCGTCGCGGTGCGTGGCGATGTCATCGAGAACGTCCGTTCCGAGTGGCAACACGTCGCCGGTGCGCGCGTTCGCGATCTCGATGCTGCCGTCGGCTCGCCACTGTTGTATCGTGGCCTCGTCCCACCGAAGGACATTGGCGATGGCGGCCCACGTGACGAGCGTCTTGACCGACTCCTCCCGCGCAGCATGCAAAATCGCGATACCACCACCGCGGCTGTGACCAAACAGACCGATTCGTTCCGGCGCTACCAAGCCGGGTACGAGCGTTTCTCCCGCGAGCGCCGCGAATACGGTATCGAGATCTCGGAGGTCGGCCGAAAACGTCTGATTCCTGAACCGTTCGGGTTCGGAGAACGTCTCGCCGTCGGGCCCGATGCCGCTTCCCGAAAAATTGAACGACACCGTGGTCATGCCGGCGCGTGCCAACCGCGCGGCCAGATGCGGAAAGAACCCCCAGTCTTTGAATCCCTTGAAGCCGTGACAAATAACCACCGTCGGGCGCCCGCGTCCGTCTCCCGCGGTCCGGACGTCACCGCGGAGCGGCAGGCCGTCTGCGCCGACCAACTCGAACGACCGGGTCGTTACTGTCGCCACGGTGTCGAGGTGACTGGCTGATGGGTCTCACGCTTCGTCCGCAGACTCCTGCATCCGCGGCGGTCAGCCGCGCGCTCGAGGCGAAACGGGGGTTGCTGATCGTGAAATGGGCCGATTGGCTCACCAGCCGAATGGCGCAGGTGGATATCCAGGACCGGCCGACCATCGAACGCCAGACTGCGCTGCTGGTCGACATCGTCATCGAGATGACCGGCCCGTTGCGTCATCAGGTAGACGGACTCTGGTTCAATGCGTGCGACGGGTATGGGCGCGCAGCCGCAGCCCGCGGGCTCGCCTCGGGTGAAGTGGTCGAGGAAATCCAATACCTGCGAGAACTCCTCATTCGGCATCTCTCTGAAGTGATCGCGGCACTGCCGGCGCGTCAATCCATGGCCGGTGTGTTGCGTCTCAATCGCACCATCGATCAGGGAATTGCCCACGCAGTGGTGGGGTACACCGATGTGCTGGTCGAGAGCCTTCTCAACCAGCAGGGTATTGCCGTCAGCACGTCCGACCCCGACGCCACCGAAACACACACCTGGCTCGACGAGTTGGAAGAAGAGCTCAAGGCGGTCCAGGCGCAGCGCAACAAATAATCCCGCCGGGCGCGTCGTTACCCCGCAACTTCTTCGCCGCCATCCACATTGATCACGTTCCCCGTTATCCAGTCCGTCCCCGGAGTGCAGAGGGCTACTACGGCCCGCGCTACGTCTTTAGGCGTCGTGAGCCGTCGATGCGGATTACGTTCGGCCGCGCCCGAGAACAACCGATCGCTTCCGGGGATCTTTTCCGCGGCCGGGGTTCTGGTGACACCGCCACGCAGCGCGTTTACGGTGATTCCGGCGCCCGCCAATTCGACGGCGAGTTGACGCGTGTGCGACTCCAACGCGCACTTGGCGGCGGAGACGGCGCCGTACGCCGGAATCACCCGTGTCGATCCCGATGACGTCATCGAGAGTATGCGTCCGCCGTTTCCCATCAGCTTCTGTTGCACGAGGTCCTGCGCCCAATAGACGAGCGAATGGGCCATGACATCCAGCGTCATCTCCATGTTCTTCTGCGTCAGCGCGTCCTCCGCGATGAACGGCTTTAGCGTGCCGAACGCGAGCGAGTGCATGAGGAGCGCTACCGTGCCGCCGGTACTCGTGACGTCTTCGGCCAACGACGCCAGCACCTCGCGCCGCTTTTCGGCGTCGGCTGCATTGACGTTGAAGTAGATGGCTCGTTGCCCCGCCGCTTCGATAGCCGACTTGATTTCCGCCACGTGTTTGAGCCCGGCCTTGCGATCTAAGTGCACGCCCGCTATGTCGTAGCCAGCCTTAGCCAGCTCAATCGAACAGGCCTCGCCAAAGCCGCTCGATGCGCCCAGAACGAGCGCCCAGCGTGGTGTCGTTGTCTGCGCGTGGGACACGACTGGTCCTCCATGTGATTGGATCGCGGAACTTAAGCCATGAAGATTCACGTCGCCATTGCCATCGGACTCATCGGAGGACTCCTCTTCGGGCTGACCGCGGCCGCAATCGGGACCCCGGAGCTGCTCGCGCTCGCCCAGGGCGTCGAGCCGCTCGGCACCGCCTTCGTGAACCTGCTGAAGATGGTAGTGGTGCCGCTGGTAGGGACCACGCTGTTCGTGGGTGTCGCGGGCATGGGAGACTTGCGGCGACTCGGCCGCATCGGCCTGCTCACGCTACTCTTCTTTGCGGCGACGACCACCTTGGCCATTCTGATCGGCATGGGCACAATGAGGTTGCTGCTGCCGCTGGCCGGTGACGTGGCGATGGCGCCCGTCCCAACCGAGGGCACCGACGCGCCAGCACTGGGGGGCCCGGTAGAGTTTCTTCTCGGATTGATTCCGAGTAACCCGTTTGCGGCGGCCGTCGAAGGGGCGCTGCTCCCGATGATGGTCTTCACCGTCCTGTTCGCCGCAGCAGTCGGAACGCTGCCCAATGCGGATCGTGAGCGTCTCATGGCGTTCGCAAACGCCGCCACCGCCGCGCTGATCAAGCTGGTGCACTGGATTCTGTGGACCGCACCGATCGGCGTGTTCGCGCTGGCTGCGCCGGTCACGGCACGCACCGGCTTCAGCCTGCTTCAGAGTTTGGGCGTGTTCATAGCCGCGGTGCTGGTGGGACTGGTCGTGTTCATGGCGGCAGTGTACCTGCCGGCGGTGCGGGTGCTGGGCGGGATGGGGCCGATCACTTTCCTGAAGGGGTGCGTCGGGTCGCAGATCATCGCGTTTACCACCACCAGTTCGGCGGCGACCCTCCCGGCAATGCTCGAGAACGCGACGGAAGACCTCAAACTCTCGCCCTCGGTAGCGAGCTTTGTCATCCCCCTGGGAGCCGCCGTCGGACGGGCGGGTAGCGCTCTCTATCAAGGCGCGGGACTCATCTTTCTCGCCTGGTTGTACGGCGTCGAGATCCCGATAGTCGGCATTGGCGCCGCCGTGCTGGCGGTGGCTCTCGTTTCGATCACGGTCGCCGCGGTGCCCTCCGCCAGCGTGATGACGCTTGCTCCGGCGCTCTCCGCTGTGGGTGTGCCCGTAGCGGGCCTGGCAGTGCTACTCGGCGTCGACCGAATTCCGGATATGTTTCGGACCGTGGTGAACGTCACCGGCACGCTTGCCGCAACGGTCGTCATGCACCGCACCAACGCTCCGGAGTCATAAGGCTGACCCAGGTCTCATGCTGTACCGCCTCGCCGCAGACACCGTCGTCTTCTTGCACTTCGCGTTCACCGTGTTCGTCGTTCTCGGCGGCTTTCTGGCGTGGCGCTGGAGAAGGTTGGCATGGATTCATGTTCCTGCGGCGGTGTGGGGCGCATTCATCGAGTTTGCTGGATGGATCTGCCCGCTCACGCCGCTCGAAAACCATTTCCGGCGGTTGGCCGGAGAGGCGGGGTATACAGGGGGATTTATCGAACACTACCTGCTTCCGGTGTTGTATCCGCGCGGCCTCACCCCCACGATCCAAATTATTCTTGGCATCATCGTCGTGGTCGTGAACGGGTACGCCTACTGGGTATACTTCAGGCGACGACGGCACCCCGCTGACAAATCCACCACTCGACCGTGAGAGAATGACACCAAATCCAACTCAGCAGACGACAATCATTCCCCGCGATGTTCTGTTTGGTAACCCCGACAAGGCTGCCCCGCAGATATCTCCGGACGGCGCTCGCATGGCGTACCTGGCCCCAAAGGACGGCGTCTTGAACGTCTGGGTGGGGATGGTCGGCGACGACGAGTACCGGCCGGTCACAAACGACACCGATCGGGGCGTGCGGGACTACTTCTGGGCGCACAACGGACGGCAGATTCTCTACCTGCAGGATGAAGCCGGGAACGAAAATTGGCGTCTCTACATTGTAGACCTCGAGGGCGACGAGACAACGACGCTCACGCCGTTCGATGATGTGCAGGTACAAATCATCGAACACGACAAACGGTTCCCCAACGACATCATCGTCGCCATCAACAAGGACGATGCGCGGCTGCACGACATCTACCGTCTAGATCTCACTACGCATGACCTGACCCAGATAGCCAAGAACCCCGGCAACGTGACGGCTTGGCTGGTGGATTCGAACCTGGACGTACGGGGTGCCACGGCCGCGACGTCGGAAGGCGGCTTCGAGTTCATGGTTCGATACACAGTCGACAGCGACTGGCGAACAGTCGTCACCTGGAATGCGGAGGACGCCCTGACCAGCGGCGCGCTGGGGTTTTCCCGTGACGGCAAGTCCGTGTACCTGCTCGACTCGCGTGACGCCAACGCCGCGCGACTGGTGCGGCTCGATCTCGCGAGGTCCGCCACTCAGGTGCTCGCCGAGGACCCGACGTACGATGTGTCAGAAGTGATGACGCACCCGGACACGCATGAGATCCAGATGGTGTCGTTCGTCAAGGCGCGAACGGAATACGTTGTGCTCGACCACACCATCGCCGACGACGTCGAGGCAATTCGCGGTCTCAACCCCGGTGATTTTTCCATCTACGACCGGACGCACGCCGACGACACCTGGTTGGTCGGCTTCACCCAAGACAACGGACCCGTTTCGTACTACCTATACGATCGTCGTGACCGCCGCGGGTCGTTCATGTTCTACAACCGATCTGCGCTCGCCGACTACGAATTGACGGAGTCCAAGCCGATTTCGTTCCGGGCGCGGGACGGGCTGACCATACATGGGTATCTACACTTGCCGCAAAACGGAGGCGACGGGGCCGGTCCACCGCCGATGGTGTTGAACGTGCATGGA
>JBFIZG010000104.1:0-10203 GCA_041604955.1 Gemmatimonadales bacterium
GCCAGCGTGGTGGACTTACCCGACCCCGTGGGCCCGGTCACCAAGACGAGGCCGCGGGGCCGCTCCGTCAGTTTTTGCACTACCGGCGGCAGCCCAAGATCACCGAGTGTTTGAACAACGAAGGGAATCTGCCGTACCACCAGTGACAAGCATCCGCGCTGCTTGAAACAGTTCCCGCGGAACCGGGCGAGGTTCTTGATCCCAAAGGAAAAATCGAGCTCGTCAGATGTCTCGAACCGCTTCTTCTGCGCATCGGTCAGAATCGAGTAGGCGAGCATCAGGGTGTCACGCGGATCGAGGATGCGGGTGACCTTGCCCTTCATGATGCTTCCGTCAACTCGGAACTTGGGACACTCACCGGCGGTCAGATGGAGATCCGACGCACCCCGGTTGATCATCTCCTCGAGCAACGCGCGGAGCGACAGCTCTTCGCTCGGCTTGTTCTCTCTGGTGGAGGGAGTTCTCATGCGCTCACGCCGAGGTTTCCTTGACAACCTCTTCGATCGTCGTCACACCCTTCTTCACCTTCACGATGCCATCCATCCGCAGCGTCAGCATGCCGTCGCTGATCGCCTGTTCTTGCAACTCGGCCGCGGACGCACCGTGTAAGATCATGCGGCGGAGGGCGGGCGTCATGGTCATCACTTCGTAGAGTCCCTGCCGGCCTCGGTATCCGGCCTGACCGCACTGGTCACACCCGTTGCCACGATAAAACTTGACCTTTTTCGCTTCGTCAGCCGAGATCCCAAGCGCCGCGAGTTCTTCTTCTTTGGGGGTCTTTTCCCGGCGGCAGCCGTCGCAGATGCGGCGGACCAGACGCTGAGCGACGATCAAGTTCACCGCGCTTGCCACGTTGAACGGTTCAATCCCCATGTCGATCATACGCGTGACCGTCGATGGAGCATCGTTCGTGTGGAGGGTCGACAACACCAGGTGTCCGGTGAGTGCCGCTTTGATCGCAATGCTTCCCGTCTCGATGTCGCGAATCTCACCCACCATGATGATGTTCGGGTCCTGACGGAGAAACGCCCGCAGCGCCGCGGCGAACGTCATCCCGATCTCAGTCCGTACCAGCACCTGATTGATCCCGTCGATGTTGTACTCAACGGGATCCTCCGCCGTCATGATATTCACGTCCATCGAGTTGATCTGAGACAGCGCGGAGTAGAGCGTCGTGGTTTTTCCCGACCCCGTCGGACCGGTCACCAGAACCATGCCGTACGGATTCGTGATCGCCTTCATCAGATCTTGTTCGGCCTTCCTCTCGAAACCGAACTTGGTCAGATCCAGCGTCAGGTTCCCCTTGTCGAGAATTCGCAGCACGACCTTTTCGCCGAAGATCACCGGCAGCGTGGAGACACGAAAATCGATTACACGCTGACCCATCTTCAACTTGATGCGACCGTCCTGCGGCACCCTCCGCTCCGCGATGTTGAGGGAAGCCATGATCTTGATGCGGCTCGTAAGCGCCGCCTTGAGCTTGACCGGCGGCTTCATGACCTCCTCGAGCACACCGTCGATGCGATAACGCACCCGAAGCTCTTTCTCGAAAGGCTCCACGTGGATGTCGCTCGCGTCCCGCCGCACCGCTTCAATCAGGATCCCGTTGATCAGCTTCACGACGGGAGCATCGTCGGCAAGCTGGGATGGGGCGTCTTCGTCGTCTTCCTCTTCGATGACTTCGAGCTCTTCGGACTCGGTCAGATCCTTCAGGATGCTCTGGAGCTGAGCGTCGGTCTGCTCGTAGTACCGGTCGATCGCGTTTTTGAGGGTATACTCGCCCGCCACCACCGGATGGATATCGTAGCGGGTGATGAATTTCAGATCGTCGAGTACGCTGACGTTGGTGGGATCCGCCATCGCCAGCGTCAGCGTCCGGCCTTCCCGCTTGAGCGGCAGGACCGTGTGCTTGGACGCAACCTCCGGCGGCACCAGCTTGATGACCTTGGAATCCACCTGGAACTGCGTGAGGTCCACCGCAGGGATGTGATACTGCCGCGCCAACATTTTTGTGATCTCGGTCTCCTCCACGAAGCCGAGCTTCACAAGGGTATAGCCCAACCGCATTCCGGAATTCTTCTGTTCCGCCAGCGCTTGTTGCAGTTGCTCTGGCGTGATCAGGCCGGTCTTTACCAGGATGTCACCGAGCCGCTGCGGTCGGTTGGCTGGGGCAGTTGCCATGTGTATCCCGTTTGGAGTTTGCTCCCTAACTCTCAATGCTGCAACGAACTAGCATCTGCTTCCGTGCTGGGTCAGGGCAATTTCATTCTCTTGATCCGTTCGACGATTGCCGGCCCAATTCCCCGGACTCTCAACAAATCGTCGGCGTCCCGATATAGACCTCGGTCTCGGCGATCAAGAACGATTGCTCGCGCACGCCCTAATCCGATGCCCGGAAGCTGTGCCAACTCCTCTACGGTCGCAGTGTTCAACATCACAGTCAGCGAGCTGCTGGAGACCCGGGGCCGGCGCTGCCCGGATGCCTCGACGTGAGCCCGGACACTCTTGATGACGGCGGGCCCGATACCCGGCACCCGGTCGAGATCGTCCACCGATACAAACGGGCCGTGCTCGGCCCGGTGGGCGACGATTCGGCCGGCGAGCGCCGGCCCAATACGAGGGAGCCGTACCAGATCTTCCGCCGCGGCCGTGTTGACATCGATCCGCTCGCCGGGTGCGAGCGGACGGCCCAGACGGGTGGCTCTGGAGACTAGAGAATCGCGGGTGGGGCGAGGAGCGTCACGATCGGCCCGATACAGCACCGAGCCACCCGGGACATCGGCGCCCAAAAACAACCGAACTGCCAGCCCGGCCGCAGCCAGCACGAGTACGAGCTGGGCGGCGCGCCGGTCTTCCCTGGAGACCATCGCTCCATGATGGACGGAATCGCTCGCCAGCCACCGTCGTTCTCACGCGGGATGGTGCGAGTCCTTGCAAGCGGGACCGCTCTCGACGGTCGACGTGAAAGAACCCTGGCCTCCGGCCTGCGTCATCGCACCAAGGCCAAGGCCACGTTCCCCACGATTTCCAATGACCTCGCACTCACTTGCTCGACCGTATCGGTGATTCGGTGCCAATGCGGATAATCGAAGTCGATGACGTTAATCGCACGGATCCCCACCTCCTGCAACGGGATGTGGTCGTCCCGCACGGCGCCGGCGTTGATGTTGCGGAATACACGGCCATACCCGAGCTCACGCGCCCTCGTCCACACTCGACGCACCACCTCGGGAGCAAAGTTCACCGAGTTCGCTTCCTGGCCAATTTCGAGGTCACGATCCCCTACCATATCCCACACTACCGCGAAGAGCGGCCGGGCAGTCGTGTCTACGTGGGCGGCGTAGTAGCGCGAACCGATGAGGACGTCTTCGTCTCGCGCAAAGTCCCCGTAGTCTTCACCGTCGACGAAGACGAGATCGACGCCCAGGGCGGGTGGGACACGGGCCAGGGCATCGGCCACCCCCAACAACACCGCCACGCCGGAGGCCCCGTCGTTGGCCCCCGGAACCGGAAGCCGCTGTTCGGCGAGATTGGTGCTTTGGTCGGCTCGAGGCCTCGTATCCCAATGCGCGACGTACAGAATCCGTTCCCGCGCGTCGGGCCGAAACCTGCCGATCAAGTTCCGCAGGGCGAGCGAGTCACCTTCCCGGCTGACATGGATGAATGCCTGCTCCTCGACCGAGTCGGCGGTGGCTCGCAGCCGTTCCAGGATCCAGTCACCCGTTTGACGGTGACCCTCGGTATTCGGAATGCGGGGCCCGAAGCCCACCTGGGTCTTCACGTCCTCGAGCGCGCGCGCGCCGTCGAACTCCTGCGCCCCGGGTTGGGCAGCGCCACACCCGGAGGCGATTACCAGCGCAGATACGATTGCTCTCATCGGACTTCACCCGCCAAGAGTCTCACGTCGAAGAAGATGCTGAAAACGATTTGCGACAATTTGTCGGACGTATGTCGGACATCGGTCAACGTGTAACTAAACGTAGCACCCCCGCGCAGCGTTTCGGAGAATCCCGAGTCCAACCGTACGTCGACTTGTCGCCGACGGCTGTCCGAGACCGAGCGGCACTCGTCGGAATCCGCTCGCAATAGGCAGACGGCGAGTTTGGACGACAACACGGACACGGTGGTTCGAACCTGGTTGCGTAGACGGACCAAGCTGCGCGGCGGACGGAACGCAAACGCCACAACGCCCGTCCAATCCTTGCTCTCCGTGTTGGTGATGTTCCCCGACGTAACCCGCTCCGTCGTCCTCGAAGAATACGACGCCGTAGTCGAGACGCCGCCAGTCCACACCACCGTAAACGATGGAGAGATCTCCTTCGAGTTGTTCTCGGTGAGCACCCCCTGGCCCTCGACCACGGATTCCCCGAACGCGGCGAGGGCCGGCAACAGGTTGGAACGCTCGATAATCCGATATTGCAGCGCCCCGCTGACACTCGAGACCAGCTTCTGAATCGCCGAGCGGGGGGCATACACCCAGGAACCTGCAACGGAGGGCCACTCCCTATTGCGTTGCTCCGTTTTTTGCTGTCTTGCACCGCGAACGGACCAGATCGTGTTTCGTGACTGTCGATAATTGAATCGGACTTGCAGTCCGAGGGGCAGGCGCGTTCCTCCGGTCGCCGTCACACCGGTGATCTCGGCCGCGGATGTGGCCGGCGTTCCGCGGCGCGCGCGAAAATCCCCCAACCCACCCAACGCCAAGTGATAGCGCACGCCCGGAGTAAACGTCACCCCGCTGAACGCCGAACGCCGCTCGAGGTCGTACGACACATCGGCGGGCAAAAACCCCCGGAACACCCTCGCCACGAACCCGGAATCGCCCCCAAAGCCCCGCGCCAGCCGGCTGACGTCGACCGTTGCACCCAGTTCCCGCCGCCTGGCGTTGGACACCGTCTCGGGCGCGCGGAAGCCGCCCATCGAGTCGACCCGGACGGCGTCACGACCGTTCGGGTCGCGGTTGAACACGAAACTGCTGGTGAACCGAAGGCGTGGGCGCAACCATGCGCTCACCGCGGGATTGACGAGAATGCTCGTGGTCAAGAATCGCGTCCGCTCGAAACCCACGTTTGCGCCCAACAGCTGGCGCTGTTCGTTCTCGAGAATCCTGCCAACCGATGTCGAGTCTCCGTAATCGCGCAAATCCCGCGTACTCTCGTAGAGGACGCTCATGTTGAGCGACGAAAACGGCTGGAGCGCAACGTCAATCGTATTGCGCCACGAGTGGGCGATCCGCTGCGATGGAAGCAGCAGACTGTCGCTCGCGAGTTCTACCGGCACGCGGTACGTCGTGCGGTCCGTTCGGTTGTCTGTCAGCGTCGACGCAAACCTGAGACGTTGCGGATTCCAGCGAAGCCGCGCAGTCCTAATGGATCTGCCAAACTCGCTGTCTCGAATGAACGACGGTAACGCCTCGATCAGACCGGTGACGAGTCCCGGCACGGCCCTGATCGTCTTCGGTCGCGGGACGTTCAGGTAACTCACCTGAATCGATTGGTTTTCCGTCTGCGCCGCGCTCCGGGAGGTCACGTTGCTCGCAACCTCGCGCCTGGCGGCAATCCGAATGGGGTCGAGCAGCGTTCGCGCAAGAAACGACTCGCCGCGCGTAGCCCGCTGAAGCGACACATCCAACAGCGTCGACGTGCTGCGCGGCCGGCGCAACCCATCCAAGCGGTCGCCACGAATGTCCGTTTGCGAAATGAAGAGCGGGTCCGCGCTCGTGCGCAGATGCTGCACGCGAAATGGAACGTTCAGCCCCCAACTCTCAGGGAGAAACTTGTCGACCTGCACGCGCGACCCGAACCGCGTCACGGCATCGGTGATGTAGCTGGGATCCTGGCCGAGCTGCCTGAATTGATCGTCTCGTCGCGAGTACGCGAACGTCATCTCGGCAACGTCCGCGGCGTTGAGACGAATATCGAGCGCCGAGGCGATACCTGGTTCATCGACGACGTCGGTGAGCCGAATGTCATCGATCCAGAGCTCGGCCTGCCCGATTGCCACGGTTTCGGCAGCGCGAAAAAACCCGACCGCCACCTCGGAGACCCGGGCGAGGTTGGGTGGCGACGTACCGGGATCGCGCATTTGCACGAAGTACGGACCATCGCACGTCACGTATGCGGTCGAATCACCGCCGCATTCCGCAAAACCGCCCGGTGGCTCGCCACGGAGAAAGGCCGATTCGAGTTCTGTCCGAAGATCGATCCATCGTTCGATGTCGACAATGACTTCTGGTTCCCACGTCGTGCTCCGTACCGGCGTCTTGTACATGAAGAAATTGTGTTCGTCGAGGCCCGCCTTCACGAAGAACTCCAGATCGCCCTCTTCCCACCCGACGCCGCGGCCTCGCGCCCACACCCGCAACTGACGGTACTTGAGAAAGTTCTTGTCAGCGGCGTCGGCAAACCGCAAGAACGCTTCGGCCCGCTCGGCAAGCCGCACGTCGGAGGCGAGCAACCGCAACGACTTCTCGTTGATCTGCTGCGTGCCGAACGCCAATCCGATGTCCTTTCGGTCCGGCAAGTTTCTGATCCCCGGCGGCGATTCGTAGCCCAAATCCGAGTCCTGTGTCGTGATGATTGAGGCGATGACCTCCCCGTGCGGCTGCGGTCGGTTGCCACTCAGTCCCGCGATTGGCGACGATGCTCGTTTCAGCCACGGGGCGCCAACCAGCCGGGCCCGCGCGAGCGCCACCCAAAACTCTTCCTCCGGCCCTCCCTGGTCCGGGGCAACGACCGTGAGTCGGACGGCCTGTATCTGCCGGAGGTTGGGCTGGCCGACTTGCAGCGTGTCCTCCCTGAACGGAAGCCGGTAGAGACGCCACGTGAGCGTCCTGCCCGCTCCGTCGGTGAGGCTCACCCCGTCACGCACGTAGAACCGTTCGTCCCCCAGTGGGAAGACGTGACGCACGAACCCTTCCTCCAACACGCCGACGTTTACGTCGAGCCGGTTGTCACCGTTCAAATCTTCCGTATCCAGGAACCCGTTCCCGCGGCTACACTGCGCGAGCAGGTCCCCGAGCGGAAACGTGGCGATCCCAAACACGCCCTGGAGGTCGCAGAGTGGGAAGCGCTCGATGATCTCGCCGGTTCCCGCAAAGACGATCGAGTCGACCACGTCTTCGCGAATCCCGGTGTCGTCGATCCGAGCGTTGTAGACATTGGTGAGCGAATCTTTTTCAGTATCCAGACGCCCGAGTCCGGCGAACTGCAGACCACCAAAGACCGTATCCGTTCCAACGACGTCGAACGATTGCGGGGCAGGCGCAACCGCATCTTCGAATACCCGCCCAAAATCAAATACGAGCAAGGCATCCTGCTGCCGACCGATCCGCAGCGCGTCTTCCAATACCCAGAACTCGAGAAACTCGGTGCGCGTCAAATCCACGCCAACCCCCGAGCCGCCACCCAGCGGTTGGGTGAGGCTCCGCCACCGCGGACCCGGCGTATGGTCTCGAATCCAACGCGGCCGCCCGTTGGCGGGGTCGGGTGCTCCACCCACCGTGTCGGGTTTCAGGCTGAGCCACAACACGGTTTCGAACGTCGTACCGGTTCCGACCAGTGCGATCGAAGAGTCGATATCCTGAGGCCGAAACTGAAGCGACCCGGTCGCCGATTGAATGAGATTCTGCCACACGAGTGGAACCGCGTCCGCCGGCGAAAATCCGCCCCCGATCCCCAGGTGTGTGAGGGGGATGCCGCGACCGGACGAAGGCGCGCTTCCGAGTTGGAAGATGCGTTCGTCCAGCCCGAGACGCAGCGACGATTCGGTGTCGAAGTCCTCGATGTAGGCGGCGCCTGCCCGGTTCGAATTGGGACGGGACGTCGCCACCTCTCCGTTGATTCTCAAGGTGGATGGAATCGTCGTGTTGACAAACGGGAGACCATCCAGAAACCGCGTAATCCCGTCGGGTCGGAATTGGAGTTCGGTACTGAGTCCACCGATGAACGAGGCTTCGGGCTCGAATCCGAGCTGCGGCCGGTTGCTGATCGTGCGTTCGCTCTGAAAGATCCCGATCGCGTTGAGGGTCCCCGGGCCGCCCAAGTCGTAGGTACTCGAAAACCCAAGAATGTTCTTGGGGGCGCCATCGAACAGCTGATTCTCTTCGAAGGCCGCTTCCACCGGAGTGGGGCCGGCAAACAGATCGTCGGGCCGGAGAAACGTTACCTGCCCGATCGCATAATCCATCTCGTAGTCGACGCCACGCACGAGTTGGCGCCCGCCAACCGAGAGCCGTTCGCTCCGGGCGCGCACCTGGAGCGCGCCCAGATTCAGCGTCGTACGGTCGCCGGCCCCGGTTACGTCGTAACCGATCTGAAGGAGCAACTTGGGCGCCGGACCCTGCGACGCGAGAAGATAGGTTGGGGTGCGGTACAGCGAATCGTTGCGCTCCGACGCATCGAGACGCACGTTGTCCGCAAACGGTGTGAGGTGCGGGAGCATCACGTACCGGTCTCTGATGGGAGCCCCTTCGCCGGGATCGCGCACTCGGGGAAACACGCGGTTGAACTCATCGAGCGTCGAGGGATCCGTGGGGAGCGCCAACCCCAACAGCGACAGATAGGTTCTCTCCCCGGACACGGGAGTCTCCGAATTGTTGACCACGATGGCGAGATCGATCGTAGAGCGATCGATATCCTGACCTCCGAGTCGGTACACGTTTCGCATCTCGTAGTAAAACGTGGGAACATCGGGCCCGCTGCGAGGCTCATAGATCAGTTCCAGCGTATCCAGCGTTCCGTTGATCGAGGGGAACGTCCCTACCGTGTCACCGGCGACCGTGACATACGAGACCGCCAGGAAATCTTCGTTCCCCGCACGGATACCGAGCCCAAACCAGCTGCCTGACGGATCGAGGTAGTAATCCTGGCCTTCGACCAACAGCTCCCACGAAAACGGTCCCACTTGTTGCGGACTGTCGGGTCGCAGCGCCACCGCGTCGATACCGCCGAGGTTGGTGTTGATGCCGGCCTGTCCGCTCTGCGCCCGCAGACGGTAGACCCGCACCTGCGCGACCTGTTGTGCCGGAGTGAGATCCTCTCGTCTGATATCGAGGGGATCGACGTCGGGATACCCCGTGATCTCGCGGGGGTTGATCACAAAAAAGAACCGTCCGAATTCGAAATCGAGATCGCGCGCTGCAAACCCGACCGGTTGCGTGGCCGCCTCGCCGACCGTGAAGGTGCGTGTGCGAAGCGCGGAGCCCTTTTGCTGCGCCACGATCGACCGCAGTTCCAGTGGCCCGATTTGCGCCGCGGCTTGCACGCCAAAGGAATTGGCTGGGATGCTCGCGGTAATGAACCGCGAGGCCGGCGGTCGAAAGGTCACGGTTCCCACGTCGACCCGCCGCACAATCTCATCGTCCAGTCCTTGATAGAAGACGTTGATGTTGTTGTTCGCGTTGAACTCGCGCTCGCTGTCGAAGTCGACGTTCACGTGTACCCGGTCGCTCACGATGCCGCCGGCCCGCACGCTGAACTGCTGATCGAGCGACGGCGCCGGAAACCCACCGGAGCACCCCGCCAACGGATTCCCAAGCTCGGCCGCCGAACACCGGACGTTTCGGAGCCGTTCCATCTTCATCTCGAGCCTGGCGTTCATGTCGAGCCCCAGATCGGCGTATTGCGTGAGGGCCTCGAAGGAACGTTGTTCGACGGGGCGGGCGATGTCCTCCGGGCGTGGAGCGACGGCGGCCGGTGGGGGTACTACCAGGCGCTGCTCGGGCTCCGCGAGGGACCTAAGCAGCCGGGCTTGCCACACGGCGGCCCGGGAGCTGGCCAGATGGGTCTCCGTCTCCTCGGCCCAACGCGCGGCCATCAGGGCCGGCGGGGTGCGCGGAGCGAGACGTCCACCGGGCCGGAGGGCCGCCGGTATGCGAAACGGCACCGAATCCGGACCGATCCGGGCACGGTACCGGGGGCCGGCAGCGGGCGCCTGAGCGGCGAGTTGTGCGCCTGGGAACAGCACGAACCAGGCGACCATGGCTATCGTCAATCGATGCACGTTAGCGTGCCGCCGGTCGAACCCTTGTAAACGCTCGGGAACCGAGATATAATGTTTGATTCAAGTCGTTACCATTACATGAGTTACAGGCTCTGATGCGGATCCTGCGCCGCTATCTCATCAAGCAACTGGCTGCCCCGTTCTTCTTCGCCCTCGGCGCTTCGACAGGGTTTCTGCTGCTCCAGCAGATTGCCCGGCGCC
>JBFIZG010000105.1:0-10180 GCA_041604955.1 Gemmatimonadales bacterium
CCGTGGAGTTTCTCGTCAACATCAAAGAGGTAGTTGGCGACCGACAACCCACGATGTACTTCGAGATCTTCAACGCGTTTCGCGCGTTCGAGCAGCGCGAGACGTGGAGCATCCACTACGAACAGTGCAATTACTTTGGCCTCGACAGTTTCACCAACCTGTTCAAACGATGCGGATTCGAGATCGTGGAAGCGGGCGCGTGTTACGGGGAGGACCAATACCTGTACGCCGATGTCATCCCCGGCAACGAAACCGACATTGACGGCCCCGGAACCGCCCGGCTGCTCCCGATCCCACCGGAGGTCGCGGATTTCGCCAACCACCACGCGCGATCGACCACGACCTGGCGTACACGCCTAGCCGACTTTGCGGAGAATCACAGTCGAGTCGTCGTATGGGGGTCCGGCGGCAAAGGCACGAGCTTCCTGAACGCGCTCGACACCGGCGGGATCATCCATTATGTGGTTGACATCAACCCGAACCGGCAGGGACAACATATCGGGGGATCGGGCCAGCAAATCGTTTCGCCCGAATTTCTCACCGAATATCAGCCAAACGTCATCGTGATCACGAACCCGCTGTACGAGCGTGAGATCAAAGACCAGGTCGCGGAACTCGGCTTGTCAGCGGAGTACTTGACGATCTAACGCACTGGGCACACGCTCCAACTTCTTCGATAACAATGACTTATCTCGCTCTTGGACGCGGGTGGGAGCGACCGGGTACTCGGCCGATCCGGGGAACCGAAGCCCCCGTAGCGTGGTACTATTCGTGCGTTCAAACCAGTCCAGACTTCGACGGTGGTTGATTAGGTTATACGGATGATTTCGCGACCGCTGCTTTTCGGCACACTCCTGATTGCGATGCTCAGCGTCGGGCACGCCACGTCGGCCCAGGCGCAACCGATCCGTGAGATCCTGCGGTGGCTCGATGGCGGCAGCGAAACGCTGTACCTCCGCGTGCAAGACGGACAATGGATGTATCAGAGTCCGCGAGTTCCGACCGCCACTTGGAAATTCTCCGGCAGCATCACCATCCGGACGCCGCGCGAGGGAAAATGGCGTATCAAGCTCGTAGACCTGATTCGGCCTCCCGAGCGCGGCTACGAGCCCATCGTCGATGAGATTGTCGAGGCCAATCAGGTTGTCCCGTTTTCGTACCGAACCGGCGGCACCGCGCAGCTCCGTGCCGAACTCACCTGGACGAAGAAGGAAAACGTCATTGCCTACGTCGATCTCGTGTGGGACGGGTGTCTCTGCGTGACGGGGACTCGAACGGACAAGCCCCACCCACACGAGAACGGCAGACTCGCGGTCAGATAGACCTCACAGAACCGCCTCTCCGAACGCTAGTATTCCTCCACTCGCTCCACCGCACGGTCGCCGGCGTGTAAGCGCCTAGGTCCACCTCGCCGAGGATGTCGCAGTGACGACGGTTCGGTTGTCCGACAATCAACGGAAGACTCTCGATGCGGTCTACGCGTCGTTGATTCCTCACGCCCAGTTTGACGGCGGTGGGCGGCCGGCGGTCCTCACCCGAATCGAGCGGCTGATCGGAACCATCGAGGACCCGCGTGACCGCCAGCGGCTGAGACTCCTACTCTCGGTGTTGGGTTCTCGCGCAGCCAACCTCCTCATGAGCGCTCGCCCGCGCGCGTTGGCGAATATGAATCTTGCCGACCGCGAACGCGCGCTCGACGCGTGGGCGCATTCGTCACTTCCGATTCGGCGCGCAGGATTCCAAGCACTCAAACGACTCATCAACGTCGCACATTACTGTTGGCCGGATGCAGACGGCTCGCATCCGAGTTGGCGCGCAACAGGGTACCCCGGCCCCCTCCCACCACCCGACGGCCCCGGGGTCACGCCCCTCCCGACTACCCACATCGATCGAACCACCGAGCTGGACGCGGACATCGTCATCGTGGGCTCCGGCGCTGGGGGCGGAGTGGCCGCCGGCGTGCTCGCGGGCGCGGGAAAGAACATCGTCGTGCTCGAGAAAGGCGACAGCGTCGATACTCGTCGGATGACGCAGATCGAAGGCGAGATGCTGGGAGCCATGTATCTGGGCGGCGGTCTGATCATGACGCAGAGCGGATCGATGCCCATCCTCGCGGGGAGTTGTCTGGGTGGGGGGACCACGGTGAACTATACGACGAGCTTCCCGCTCCCTGCGAGGACTCGCGCGGAATGGGATGCCCGGTCGGGCCTTTCACTGTTCTCAAGCGCACGCTTCACGGAGTCACTCGAACGCGTGCAGCGCCGGCTGGACGTGGGGACTCGGTGGACGACGGCGAGCGCGCGCGACACGATCCTCGAGACCGGGTGTCGCCGTCTCGGGTGGCACGTCGGGACGATTCCGAGAAACGTGACCGGGTGTCGCGAGGGTCTCGAATGCGGGTATTGCGGGTACGGGTGCCGCTACGGCGCCAAGAATTCGACCGAACGCACGTACTTGAACGACGCCGCCCATGCCGGAGCGCGGTTGGTCGTGCGATGCAATGTCGAACGGGTACTCATGTCTCGTGGACGGGCCGCCGGAGTCGTCGGAACGGTGACCCTCCCCGACGGAACCACGTGCGAGTTGACTGTGCGCGCGCGTGTGGTGATCGTGGCATGCGGCGCCGTCTCGACCCCCGCCCTCTTGCGGCGTTCGGGTCTCCAGAACCCCCATATCGGCCGCGGCCTCAGGCTACATCCCGTCACCGGCGTGTTCGGAACGTTTCCGGATCGAGTCGAGCCGTGGAGTGGCGCCCTTCAGACGCGGTTCTCCGATCAGTTCGCCGACCTCGACAGCGGGTACGGCGCCAAGTTCGAAACCGCACCGATCCACTTCGCGCTGCCCGCGAGCGCGTTCGGGTGGGACGGCGCGCGACGCTACCGAGAAGCCGTCGAACGTCTCGCGCATACGGGCGTCGTCGGCATCCTGCTTCGCGATCGCGATGCAGGACGGGTGACCGTGAGCAGGAGCGGGCACCCGAGGGTCGACTACGAACTGTCGGACTATGACGTTCGCCATTTGCGGACGGCACTTCACGGCGCTGCGCGCGTGCTGGCGGCCGCGGGCGCAACAGAGGTCGAGACATTACAAACGCCCCCAACTAGGATGGCGCCCAAGTCGAACTGGTTCGAAAACTTCGTCAGAGCCACCGACGCACGCGGATATCGCCATTGCCGCATGTCCTACATCACGTTTCATCAGATGGCGAGCGCCGCGATGGGTGCGGACCCCAAGACCTCCGTGGTTCAGGAAACCGGGGAGGCGTACGAGGTACGTGGGCTGTTTGTCGCGGACGGAAGTGTGTTTCCGACGTCGAGCGGGGTGAATCCCATGATTACCATCATGGCGCTCGCCGATCACATTGCGAGGGGCATAAACGAACGGTGGTAGTTGGCAGGTAAGGCGACGAGAGGTCGAGCCCCATCGATGGGACCTCTGCCCGTCACAGTCTCCGTCTCAGACGAATCACGTAGCGGTCGCCCTTCCGTTTGATTCTGACTCCCGCGCGCAGGACTCCGACAATCAACACGATGGCGAGCGCTCCCCCGGCCACCGACGTAAGCGCCGTTTCCCGGAACCACGTCGGGGCCTCGCCCACTTCCAGGACCGAATCCAGCAGCATCAAAAGCACCACCACCGGGATCAGTGCGACGGAAAAAGCGATGAGGACGGAGAGTCCCAGCCTGGCAGCGACCTTTTTGATCAACACGCCGCGGGTCCAACGATCGACCTCCGGCCCCGTCAACGCCCCACCCGCGAGGTCCCCTGGTTCCGGACCCGGCTCGCCTCCGAGTATCGCCGTCGCCTCGAGGTCAGTGGAGGACTGGCCGTCGTGCGGGAGGACCTGTTCGGCGTCCGAGGCACGAACCGTCGCGCCGGTCGTCTCGGCCGGTCGGAACGGTGTCAGGTTCTTGAGCGTGCTGGAAACGCGATCCAACCAGCGTGTAGACAATCCAGAGCGCGACCAAGGGCCAAACTTATCGGACAAGCTGTCCCCCTTGTTTCGGTCTTGCCGTGCTTTCGTACAGCGGGTGATGCCAATGACGCGTTACCGGCTCCGCGTCGAATCTTCCGGAGATGCCAAGGCGCGCGTTCCCGACGGGGTCTTACTTGCACGCACCACGGTGTAAAACATGTCCTTATGCTCCGTACACAACGCCACAACCTCCTCGTTCCATCCCGGGCTACGGGCCGCAAGCTGATTCACATAGGCATTCCAAAAACTGAGAAAGGCTTCATGACTCTCAGCCGTGTAGGAGATGTTCCAGTTCCAATCGTCACCCCACCAATTTGACAGGAGCGCCCACCCCAAGAGTCGCCCGTCGTCAACGAATCCGTCCAATACCGGGGCAAACAAGGAATCCAGCATCGTCCGGAGCTTGGGGACGTTTTGGTAAGGACAGATGTTCTGCGACAGAACGATCAAACCCGGCTGCGGCACGGCGTCTTGCGCAACGGCGGTCTCAGGAACGGGAGACACACTCACTGCGCACACGAGGATCCAGATCTGAATGGTGTCTTTTGTTTTCATTTGGTAATGCCTCGAACGCTCCCTACTGCGCAGGAAGCATGCCCGATTCAGTCCGGAGGGAGGGGTTGGTCGGGTTCCACTGAAACCATTTTTCTACCAAAAACCGTACGTTATTCGCCGTCTGAGGGTTGCAGGAGTGCAACACCACGCGGTCTCACGGTCGTGGTGAGGAGGCAGAGAAGCAACAGGTGTGGCGGACGTCCACCGATGGGGCGCCGGATGCCGTTGCGCTTCCCGGAGGTTCGGGCGGTGCCGAGTGGGAGCGTACGACGCGGGACTACGTGTTCATGACCTCCGCCAACCGGTCGATGTCACGCTCGTCGTTGTACACCGCCGCTGAGATGCGCACCCGGTTCCCCGATAACGAAACCACGGTATTCGCGGCACTGAGATTTCGCTCTACGCGGGCGACGTCGCGTGCGACGTACGTGACGATGGGCGACTTCTGACCTTCCGGCGAGATGCGTTCGAATCGATCCAGATCGAGTTGGTCGTTCAATCGCCGATGGAGCCGGACCGTGTGATCCAACGCCGCGTCGATGCCAATCCGCCGGACGAAATTCAGTCCCTCGTAGAGCGCGCAGTACGCCAAGTAGCTGACGTGTCCCGGTTGGTACCTTCTGGCGTCGCTCGGCTCCAAGTACACAAGGTCCTCTAGATTGGGATCTGGGCGCTCGACCCACGGCGGATAGTTGAAGGCGACGTGACCGGGAAACAGGCGATCCGAAAATCGGTCGCCCTGGAGATCTTCACGAACGAACAGGAACCCCGCTCCGTGTACGCCAAAGAGCCACTTGTACGCGTTACACGCTGCGAAATCGATACCGAGGGCGTGCACGTCGAACGGAACGATGCCCGCGGCTTGAATGATATCCGCGTAGAGCAGGGCGCCACGGGCGTGAGCGAGCTCGGCGAGCTCCCGGACCGGTTCGACTCTCCCGTTGACGTTCGACACGAGGGTTACCGCAACGAGCGCCGTCCGATCGTCCATGGCCGCTTCCATGGCTTCAGGCGAGACATCCCAGTTCTCCGCGCGCACAATCCGGACGTCCGCGCCGGCCTTCGCGAGTCCAACGAGATTGTGGAGCGAGCCGCTGAAGTGCATGTCATTTGTCACGATGTTACCGCCGTGCCGCCACGGTTCCAATCCGTCCAGGACGACTTGTTCGCCGGCCTTCGTACAATGCACTAACCCGATCTCCGATTCCCGCGCACCAATCAACCGCCCGATTTCCGCGCGAATGTTGGAGAGCATCTCCGAGACATACTCTCCGCGCCGATCCCCCGGGCCAAGCCGTTGAAACTCCAGGTATCGCCGTAACCCGGCTTCGGCGAACGCTCCAAGGGGCGTGCCGGCGGCGGCGTTGACAAACGTCTCACCCGCCAACCGAGGGAACGACGCGCGAATCCCCTGCTGCAGCACCGATCCTGTCGGCTCGATACGTGCCGGCCCACCCGTCCCCACCCCGGCACCCGCGCCAAGCGCGGTGCCGACGCTCGCGTTGACGAATTCTCTCCGCTTCATCTCGTCGCCTCCGGGGATGTGACTGTTGAGAATAGAGATCTCACGGCGGCGGCCGCAAGCGCCCACTGCGTTCTCGTATTTCCCATTTGCGTCCTGGCGTGCAATTTTCACCCACGCCCATCTTGGTACGACCGCCGTCTTCGGAGGATGCACATCATGGCCGTCAATCCAATCCCCAAGGGGTTCTCCGCCGTCACGCCGCTTCTGGTCGTGCGTGACGCCGCCAGCGCGATCGACTTCTACGCTCGGGCCTTCGGCGCCAAGGAGGTGGCGCGGCTAGTCGAACCGGCGAGCGGCAAGATCGCCCACGCGGAAATCCAGATCGGCGACTCGATCGTGATGTTGACGGACGAGTTTCCAGAGTGGAAATCCATCTCGCCCCAGACACTAGGCGGCGCCGGTGCCCGAATGCATCTCTATGTGGACGACGCGGACGCCGTGGCCGATCGGGCCGTCGCCGCAGGTGCCACCGTGCAAGTTCCGGTGGCAGACCAATTCTATGGCGACCGTTCCGGCAGAGTGGAGGATCCGTTCGGCCATCAATGGATCATCGGAACCCATACGGTGGACATGCCCGTGGGTGAGATGCAGCAGCGGTTCCAGGAGTTCATGCAGCAGCAGCAATGACCGGCGACTTACGGTCGGTCTTTCTAGCGCCTGATTGACCCGCGATCGGCGGCAGCGAGGATGTGCTCGAAGAGCGCGTCGTCTCTGAGCAGCTGCTCCTTTCGTCCCTTGGGGAGCCGCTTGATGCGGCCCTCGACTTTGAGGGCACGTCCCCGATCGCCCACCTCTCGCTCGAGCACGAGTTCCAAGGGACCCCTGCCTCGTAGATACCGCGCCCCTCGCCCGCCGTTGGCCTGATGTTCGGTCAATCGACGGGTGACGTCGGTCGCGACACCTGTGTAGAGCGAGCCGTTTCCGCAACGGACGATATAAACGAACCACGGTGCCATCGTTTAGCGCCGGGAATCCGGTTGTCCTGACGGGCTCAGGCGCGCTACCATGAGCACGACACCAACGGCACGGACGGTCAGACCTGACGCGGCAGAGTGCAACGTGCCGACGACGATGTGCCGTCTCACGCTTCCGTTCCGCGTATTTCGCTCGTGGTCATGCGGTGCTCGTCGTCTTTCGCCCACGTAGGCGGACGAGACAGCAGTCGACGCACCATGGGCTCGAAATAATCGAGCGGCAAGGTGTCGTACTCGGGATCGAACGACGCCTCATCGTACTCACTGAACGCGACCGCATGAGCGTAATGTGGATGGTCCTTGAACCGGGCGCGGGCGTCTCGGTCGAACCCCAAGTGATGCCAAAAGTGGTACCCTTGGAAGATGGCGTGGTGTCGTACCATGAACAGATTCGCTTCCGACACGAATGGTTCCAGGATCAGTGCCGCGAGCTCCGCATGACGGTACGGCGACAACAAATCCCCGACGTCGTGCAAGAGACAACACACGACGTATTCCTCGTCACGCCCGTCGCGATGGGCTCGGGTCGCCACCTGGAGACTGTGCGTGAGCCGATCGACCGGTAGCGCCGAATCCGTCCCGCGGCCTTGCAGCCCTGCGAGATGCCGGAGTACCCGCTCGGGAAGTGCCGCGGCAAACGCACGATCCGCTTCCTCGTGGGCGAGGTGATCTTCTCTCGTTGCTTCACTCAGCCGCTTCCACACGGGTCGCGCTCGTCGTGTTTCCGCCATACTATGCTCGGTCCTGTGGGTAATCGAGCGCTGATCGGCGGACGGGATCCAGTCTCCTCCGCGCCGACCGCTGCCGCCTTCTCTTCGGTACAGGTCCTCGAGCGAGGATCGCCGTCACCGTCATGTTCGCGGTCACGTTCGCCATCGTGATGAACATGTCGGGCACGAGATCCAACGCAATGAGCAATCCGATCCCTTCAACAGGGAGTCCCAGCGCTACGTAGATCGGCGTCATGATGAAGAGGCCGCCGCTCGGGACGCCCGGTGAGTAAAAACTCAGCGCCGCCACCGCCGCCGCGATCGCACCAAGTTCCATCAACCCCACCTCGATGCCGTAGAGGTATGCGACAAATATCGTCCCGGTGATACGCGCGACCGGCGAAGCGTACTTGAACAATGACACCGCCACGGGGAGCACGATCCCGCTCACCTGCGACGAGAGCCCGAGCCGTTCAGCCCCATCCAGCATCGCGGGGAGCGATGCAAGGGACGATCTCGTGCTGAACCCAACGGCCTGCGCGGGCGCACATGCAGCCGCAAACCGGCCGAGCGGCACGCGGCCAACGATTGTGGCGATGGGGTAGAGCGCAACGAGCGCCACACAAATGAGACCGCACACGATCAAGAGAAAGAGACCGAGTGCGCCAACCAACGCGGCACCGGTGCGGGCGGCGAGTGGGAGCACGAGAAAGAACACGCCGACGGGGGCAACGAACAGAATCCACTCGACGATGACGAGCATCGCGCGCGCGACGGCGGTGAAAAACTGCACGAGCATTTCACGGTACTCGTGTTCGAGTCTCGTGATTGCGAGGGCGAGAATAGACGAAAAGACGATCAGCGGGAGCATCGCGCCCTCCGCCGCCGCCTGTACCGGATTTGCGGGAACCAAACCGACGATCCAATCGCGTACCGGCGGTAATTCCACCTGGCCGCCCGGGGACGCTTCCCGGAGATGGGCAAACGCCTGACTGTCGAACTGGGCGAACGACAGCAGGGGCGGGGCCGCCACTGCCGCGAAGATCGCGCCGGCGCTCACGAGCCCGACAAACAGTGCGAGCGCAACACCGCCGATCTTTCCCGCGTTGCCTGCGGAACTCGACGCGATTCCCGTCACGAGCAACGACACCACGAGCGGAACCACCGTCATGCGAATGGCGTTGACCCACAGCGCGCCGATGGGCTCTCCCGCCATGACCGCGGCAAACAGAGACGGGGATTGGGTCCACGAGACGATGACGCCCAGGAAGAGGCCGGCCAGCAGCGCGGCGAGGACGCGCGAAGTTAAGGACAAGTTAGGTAGGAGGTGTCAGGTGTTGAGAATTGGTGTGTTCCGCCCCTCTTCATCCGCCTCGGCGCCTGGTCAGGACAATGGCGCCACCCTCGTTGTTGGTTCCGAAACGCATGGTCGCTTCGGAGGCGCTGTAGAAGCGAACCTCACCCACGTCGTTACACAGCACCGTCTGTAAAACGGTCGCGTCCCCGATTGGGGCGCCGTCCAGATACACGTTCACGACGGGGTCGTAGCCGATTCTGCCGCGACCACGGGGACGGAGCCAAAGTGGACGGAGTCTTCGTACGGCATCATACACGGCCGTTTCTTGCGTCCGGAGGAGATCGGCTGTCGTCAGCGCGTTCTTGTCTCGCCTCCCGCGCGACCGCGCCGCGGACTCGGGTGCCACAAGCGTGATGGTACGCGTCACGCCCTCACGGTCCTCACAGCGTCCATCGAAGATCTCGGGTGCGGGACGGAGCGTGCACGACAGGCCGGACCACTCGAATTCGACTCCACGATCGGTGCGCCTCAAGCCGATCACGGGAGCGTCGGCGCCGTCCACCGCGCGCATGGTGACGCGGACGGAATCTCCAATCTGTTCGAGCTTGAACTCGACAACGGCGCGACCGCCGTCCGCAAGTTCTAGGCTCCCAGTCCAAACACCGGCAACCAATTCCTGCGCTTCAGCCGCGCCCGTGCGAAAGGCGCCCAGGAGGATCGTCAGAAGAACGACGCGCTTCACCGGCAGTGCTCCCATCGAAGGACGACAGCACGAGACTCCGACATAATACCACTGTTAGGGACAGAAGTACAAAGCACCCGCTTACAGATTGCGTCAGTCGGTTTTCGGCAAATCGAGCTGCTGCTGTTTCCTCGGTACCATGTGCTCGTGCTCTACCCTTACCCACTTCGTACTGGTACTCGATGCTAAGCTACCGGCTCACCAACCCCACGACCGTTCCGTCGAGCTGCCATGCCGGTTCGATGTCGATACCGAGATGCGCAAGCGCCGTCACCGCCACGTCGACGATTTCGGGAACGAGGGCGATCGTTCCTTGCGCCGTGCTCGAGCCGCTCGCCAGGTAAAAGATTGTTCGTTCCTCCGGCGATGGACGCCCGTGACCGCCGTCCGCACGACGCCCA